>NZ_VOYT01000021.1:0-39674 GCF_013420145.1 Acinetobacter sp. YH12021 | reverse complement strand
CAACAATACAAAAAATTTCTGTAAAATCGTACATGGTAGTTAGAGCCTTTGGGTTGTGTCGTAACTTTCTAAATGGCTCTAACTACCTTTTTTTCAAGGGCTTTTCTTATCCGTAATTCGGGTTATAAATAGTGTTCTAAACCATGTAGATAAATTCACCAATTTTATAATTTTCGTTTTACAAATAAATCTCTAAACGCTATGATACCAAGCACAAAAATGATAACTACATCACATATAATTATCATAAGGAATATGATCAATCCGCTAAAACTAGAAATTTGACAGCGCCAGAACAACAAAAGCCTCGGTCGGGACATCGACATGAGGCTTTTTTCTTGGCTAAGATTTTTTAAAGCTTAACCCGCTTGATGTTGAATCGGAATTTCACCAAACTTGCCTTGATTAAAATCTTCAAAAGCTTGAATGATTTCCTGCTTGGTATTCATGACAAATGGACCATAGCCTTGAATAGGTTCATTTAATGGCTTGCCTGTCAGCACTAAAAATTGCGTATCTTGCAGTGCTTCAAGCTGAATTAACGCTTCGCCATCTTGAGCAAATAACACCACTGAGTGATCTTGCACAAGTTGACTGCCATTGACCCGCACTTCACCTGCCAACACCACCAATAAAGTATTGTGATCTACCGGCACATGCAGCGCTTGGGTCTGTGCAGCTTTCAATTGTCCATCCCAAACATTGACAGGGCTAAAGGTGCTGGCAGGCCCAGATTGCTCTGCGTACTGACCTGCAATAATGCGTAAATGCCCCGCCTGATTTTCAAACTCAATTTTCGGAATATTTTGAGATTCAATGGCTTGATAACGTGGCGATGTCATTTTGTCTGCGGCAGGCAAATTCACCCAAAGCTGCACCATTTCAAACAATCCGCCTTGTGCTGCATAGTCTTTGGAGTGAAATTCCTCATGCACCACACCCGCACCTGCTGTCATCCACTGCACATCGCCTGTTTTGATGGTGCCACCACCACCTGCCGAATCTTTATGCGTCACTTCGCCCCGATAGGCAAGCGTCACCGTTTCAAAACCGCGATGTGGATGCGAACCAACACCATGTTGTGCGGTAGTCGCATCAAAATGATACGGCGCTGCATAATCCAAGAGTAAAAATGGACTGATCGCCTGCCCTAAACGGTCATAAGAAAATAGATTTTTGACTGGAAAACCATCGCCCACCCAATGCATGTTTTGGTTGCGATATAAACCGATTATTTTTTTCATGTGTTACACCTATTGCTAGGAGAATAGATGTTTTGATCTTAATCGCTCATCACACCACAACCTAGTGCAAATTTGGCATACAGCATTGCAAGAATGGAATAATCTTGTTGAAACTTATACATGGTTAAACAAATCATGAGCATAAAAAATCCAGAAGCGAAGTTCTGGATTTTTAAAATTGAGTAAGATGACTCGATTAGATTTTACCAACCAAATCAATAGATGGTGCTAGGGTTGCATCGCCTTCTTTCCACTTGGCAGGGCAAACTTCGCCAGGATGTGCATGCACATATTGCGCTGCTTTTACTTTACGCAATAACTCTTGCGCGTCACGACCAATACCGCCTGCATTGATTTCTACAATTTGGATTTTACCTTCAGGGTCAATCACGAAAGTACCACGATCTGCTAAACCTTCTGCTTCAATCAGCACTTCAAAGTTTTTAGACAATGTCCAAGTTGGGTCGCCAATCATTGGATACTGAATCTTTTTAATTTCTTCTGAGGTGTCATGCCATGCTTTATGGGTAAAGTGCGTGTCTGTAGATACTGAGTAAATTTCCACACCCATTTTTTGGAATTCAGCATATTGATCGGCTAAATCGGCAAGTTCAGTTGGGCAAACAAAGGTGAAATCTGCAGGGTAGAAAAACACCACTGACCATTTGCCAATAAAGTCTTGCTCAGATACGTCAATAAATTGACCATTGTGGTAAGCGGTTGCGTTAAATGCCTTGACTTGGGTATTGATTAAACTCATGGATAATTCCTCATTTCATTTCAGGGATTGCTTATCTTGTGTAGTTAGAATACGAAAAACCAATGAATCGGTAAAACAGTGTTTTTTTATAAAAATAATCGGATTTACAAATTAACAATCCTATCATAGTTTGAAATTTAATCGAGAAAATAGATATTTGCTGAATATCTGCATAAAAAAACCCTTTGTCGAAACAAAGGGTTTGGATGATAATTTCCATTTTAATCAAATGGTTAGTCTAAAATGGCAAGTCATCATCTAAATCTGCTGGTGCGGTTGCAGGCGCCGCTTGCGGCTTCGGTGCAAAACCACTTGGGTTATTGTTGGCATAGCCACTACCCTGATTTTGGTTAAAACCACCTTGATTTTGGTTGCCATAACCCGCAGCCTGACCTTGATTCTGATTACCATAGCCACTTTGGTTATTGTTAAACCGTGGCTGTGCAAAACCGCCATCTTGTTGGTCAGATTGTCCACGATTACCTGAATCGAGCATTTGCATTTGATCACCACGAATTTCAGTGGTGTAACGCTCTTGACCATTTTGGTCTGTCCACTGACGAGTACGCAATGAACCTTCAATATATACCTTAGAACCTTTGCGTAGATATTGCTGTGCAATTTCACCTAAACGGTTATGCAACACAATACGGTGCCACTCTGTTTGCTCTTTACGCTCGCCCGTATTTTTGTCTGTCCAGACATCACTGGTTGCGATAGAAAATTGGGTGAGAGAACCCCCATTTGGGAAAGTTTTTGTTTCAGGATCGCGACCTAAAGTACCGACTAAAATGACTTTATTTACACCACGCATTAGACGTTTTCTTCCTATTTGTTTCTATTATTTACTTTATAAGAGTTATGCTTAAATGGCTACCTCTTTCCCAAACAAGTGCGTTAATTGTTGTCGCGCAGCATCATCAATATGCTGTTTATCAACCTTTACATACGCCACTTGTTGGTCAGACATCACCACGACCTCTTCAATACCACGAATTGCCAAAAGTTGAGAAGTCCATTCATCTGTTTCTCGGTTCTCAGGCAAACGCAACACCAAAGACGAAAGATAGCGCGGCTGCGCCAATCCAAAACTAACGAATAGCCAAATTATAGCAATCGCGGTCAAAATACTCCAACCCATTGCGGTGTGGTTGAGCATCAATAATTGTCCGCCAATCATCCCACCAAAGAATGCACCCAAAAACTGACTGCTGGCATTTACACCCATCGCGGTGGCTTTAGATTGAATTGGTGCAGCCTTTGACAACCACGAAGGTAATAAGGCTTCCATAACGTTAAAGGCAATAAAGAATAAACCCAAACCCAATAAAAGGATGTATTTCGATTCAAACCCGAAAATCAGCACCAACAGCCCTAAAATAATACCTGCAATCGCGGTCAGGAAAATGCCACGCATTTTGCGATATTTTTCTGCCAAAACAATGCTTGGAAATGCCACGAACAGACTGACCAACAACAATGGCAAATATACCCAGCCGTGATGCTGCAAAGGAATATCGGCAAATTGGATTAATTGCGAAGGCACATAAATAAACATGGCAGTCAGCAATAAATGTAGGGTAAATACCGATACATGCAGACGGTTTAAATCGCCCATTTTCAGGACTTGCTTTAACTGAGTGATATAGCCTTGCTGAAAATTACGATGATGACGCGTGACTTTAGGCACCAATAACAACATGAGAATCGCTGCTAGTCCCATCACTGTGGTGACCCAAAATAACCCTGAAATACCAACCCAGCCCGTAAGCCATGGCCCTAAACTAAAGGCCACCACAAAGGACATACCGATACTCATCCCCATCACCGCCATGGCTTTCATGCGGTTTTCTTCGCGGGTCACATCGGCCAGTAATGCCATCACCACGGCAGATACTGCGCCACCACCTGCAATGGCACGACCAATAATCACGCCATAAATGGTGTCAGACATGGCTGCAATTGCACCACCCAAAGCAAACAGTAATAAGCCAAAAACCACCAATGGCTTACGGCTATAACGGTCTGCAATTAAGCTAAACGGAATTTGTAAAATGGCTTGGGTGAGTCCATAAACACCAACGGCAAGACCAATCAGTGCAGGAGTTGAGTATTGATATGACTGCCCTGCTACTGAAAATACAGGAATAATCATGAACAGACCCAACATGCGCAATGCAAAAATACTGCTTAAAGCAAAGGTCGAGCGGCGTTCTAAGGCATTCATCATATCAATCGACTAAAACTAAATAATTTTGAATTTGCAGATATCCTACAACATTCAGCTTAAGGATGCTGATTTTTCCCGATGTTTATTCAACAGACCCTACTTTTTCAATAAAAAAGGGCGCAACGTTGTGCACCCAAATTTATATTTTATACAGTCTTCATCACCGTATTGCTCTGTGATTTCGCGGCAATACAGCAACGGGCATCACCATAGCATTAACCCGCTTTTGCCTGACGTTTTTTAAATTGAATAGATGCAATCACCGCCCAAACAATAAAGGCAACACCAATTAAACCTGTCACCACTTCTGGCACATGCAAGCCTGTACCGCTGGCAATCATAATAAAGGCCAACGCACCAATCGCATAGTGCGCACCGTGTTCAAGGTAAATATAGGCATCCAACGTGCCTTTTTCGACTAAATAAATCGTCATCGAACGCACGAAAATTGCACCAATCGCCAAGCCTAACATGATGATCACCACATCAGAGGTGATTGCAAATGCACCAATGACACCATCAAAACTGAACGAGGCATCTAGCACTTCCAGATATAAAAAGCCCCCAATACCCGCTTTCACCACGCCTGTCGGTACGCCATTTTCGTCATGACGCACAGCATTGCCCTGTTCATCGACCTCTGGTTCACCGCCCAACATGTGACTCAGCACTTGTACGCCAATATAAATCACGATGCCCCAAATACCCGCCATCGTCACCACAAGGCGCTTATCTTCCACCACATTGGCCGCCATGATTAACAAAGTCACTAAGGCCAAAAATACCGACATGGCAGGCACGCTTGCCAGATTGCTCAAACGACGCTCAAACCATCTAAACCAGTGCGTGTCTTTTTCATCATCCAAGAAAAAGTTTAGGAAAACCATCAACAAGAATGCGCCACCAAAAGCAGCAATTTCAGGGTGATGTGCCATCAGTTTAGCCGAATATTGCTTCGGATCATTCAATGCCAGTTGCACCACTTCCATCATGCCCATATCGGCAGTGACCGCCACAATGACCACAGGGAAAATTAAACGCATACCAAAAACTGCAATGATAATCCCCACGGTTAAAAACAGCATTTTCCAGAAATGATCCCAACCGCGCAGCACTGACGCATTCACCACCGCGTTATCAAACGACAACGACACTTCCATAATCGCCAAAATTGCGGTAATGGTTAGTGCGGTAAGCATGGTTTGCACACCTGCTTCTGGGCCATGGGTATAGCCCCAGTATGCAGATAGCGCAAGACACACAATCGAAAATACGATTGAGAAACCAAAATGTTTCATCATGAGAAACGACCTATCACTATATTTTGATCTGAACTTTTCATCTGCCGAATCTGTACCATCAACGCAAAGTACAGTTTTGATTAAGCTTTAACAGATACAAAAATTCTGAAAATTGAATTGCCCGAATTTTAAATCGGACAAAAACTGAGAATGTAAAATTTTATGCTGCAATTATGACGCTTTTTCCTCAACTTCGGCAAAATTCTTCGTATGATTTTTGGTTTCCCGATCAGATACCGTGAAAACCGTGTTTTTCATTCCCAAACTACTATAGTGAAATGCAACGACATATTAGGAATTTAGGATGCGCTTTTCTCAAGACGCTTGGCAACGTAACCTTGCCCTTTATCACAATACGCTCGCTTTACCATTTAATCAGGAGTTGGCACAAGGCACCTTAAGTAAAGCTGCTTTTGCACATTATGTGATTCAAGATTCACATTACTTAATTGCCTACGGGCGTGCACTGGCAGTCTGTGCGGCTAAAGCTTTTGATGCAGATGATATTATTCAGTTCGCAGATGCCGCCAAAATCGCAATTGTGGTGGAACGTACCTTACATGACAGCTTTATGCAGGAGTTTGATATTTCCAAACAGGAATTTGAAAGTACTCCACTGACCCTTGCCTGTCATCACTACACTTCTTATTTAGTCGCAACCGCATGGTCAGAAAGCTATCCTGTGGTATTGGCATCACTACTGCCATGTTTCTGGATTTATGCCGAAGTTGGTAAAGATATCGTCAATAATTCTGCACCGAATAATCCGTATCAGGCATGGGTCGATACCTATTCGGGCGAGGAATTCCACACCGCAGTCAATAATGTGATTCAAACCATAGACCGTGTTGCTGCGCGCTGTGATGCCGATACCCTTGAAAAAATGCACCACGCCTACACCAAAGCTGCAGAACTGGAATGGTTATTCTGGGATAGCGCCTATCATCAACGTCAGTGGCCGGGTTTAGATCAAGCTTAACGGCCGCCCTCACGCACCGTATGGGGATCACTCCATACAGTGCGACAAGCCATGACCGATAAAGCATGAAAAATAACACTTGAACAATTTTCATGCGCTATCATATATAGGTTTTTCATTTGCAAAATATCGAGAAGTTTTTATGAGCCAAAGTCATATCCGTATTCGAGGTGCACGTACCCATAACCTAAAAAACGTGAACCTTGATATTCCACGCGATAAATTTGTGGTAATTACGGGTTTATCTGGTTCAGGAAAATCTTCACTGGCGTTTGATACCCTTTATGCCGAAGGACAGCGTCGTTATGTCGAATCGCTTTCTGCATACGCACGCCAGTTTTTATCGCAAATGGAAAAACCTGAAGTCGACTCGATTGAAGGTCTAAGTCCCGCAATTGCCATTGAACAGAAATCGACCAGCCATAACCCGCGTTCAACCGTGGGTACCATTACCGAAATTTACGACTATTTGCGTTTACTGTATGCACGTGTCGGCACACCTTACTGTCCTGAACATGATTTACCAATGGTGGCGCAAACTGTTTCAGAAATGGTCGATGCTGTAAAAGCACTGGAAGAAGGCACTGCCTTAATGCTACTCGCGCCTGTGATTCGTGAGCGTAAAGGCGAATATGTGCATCTGTTTGAACAGCTACAAAGTCAGGGTTTTGTACGCGCCCGAGTTGATGGCGAAGTCATGGACATTGACCCACCACCAGAACTCGATAAAAAGAAAAAACATACCATTGAAGTGGTGGTAGACCGTTTTAAAGTCCGAGATGATTTGGGCAACCGTATTGCCGAAAGCTTTGAAACTGCACTGCGTTTAGGTGGCGATTTAGCCATTTTATCGTGGATGAATGCGGAACAACCTGATCGTATTTTTTCGGCCAAGCACTCTTGCCCGCAATGTGACCGTGCCGTGGCAGAACTTGAACCGCGCCTGTTCTCATTTAACAACCCTTTTGGCGCTTGTCCAACTTGTGATGGTTTGGGGACACGTAGCCATTTCAGTGCGGAAAAATTGATTCCAAACCCTGAACTGTCGATTAGTCAGGGCGCAATTCGCGGCTGGGACAGACAGCGTCCGTATTATTACAGCATGCTGGAAAAAGTCGCGGCACATTATGAACTCTCACTCGATACGGCATGGAATCAGCTGGACAGCGTGACACAAAAGAAATTCCTGTATGGCACAGGTAAAGACAAAATTGACCTGAGCTATACTGATGAACGTGGACGCCACCATAAACGTGTGATTGCGTTTGAAGGCGTGTTACCGCATTTAGAACGTCGTTACCGTGAAACCGAAAGTAATTATGTACGTGATGATTTGGCGCAGTATTTATCTAATGCTGCCTGTGATGCCTGCGGTGGTTCACGTTTAAATGAAATCTCTCGTAATGTCCGCGTGAAAGACAAAACCATTGCTCAAATTACCCAAATGTCGATTGGCGATGCCGAAGACTACTATCAAGGCTTAAATCTTGAAGGGGCCAAAGGTGAAGTCGCAGATAAAATCTTTAAAGAAATTCGTGAACGTCTGCACTTTTTAGTGTCGGTGGGTTTGAATTATTTAAGTCTGTCACGCTCCGCCGAAACTCTTTCAGGCGGTGAAGCACAACGTATCCGCTTGGCATCTCAAATTGGTGCGGGGCTTATGGGCGTGATGTATGTGCTAGATGAACCTTCAATTGGCTTGCACCAGCGTGACAATGATCGCCTGTTGGAAACCCTGATTCGTTTACGTGACTTGGGTAACACGGTGTTGGTGGTAGAACACGATGAAGATGCGATTCGCGCTGCCGACCATATTATTGATATTGGCCCAGGTGCAGGTGTGCATGGTGGACATATTATTGCCGAAGGCACCTATGCAGAACTGGCCGAACATGCAGACTCCCTAACAGGGCAGTATTTATCGGGCAAATTAAAAATTGAAGTGCCGAAAACGCGCACCCAACCGCCACATCCCGAACAACAAATTAAGCTAATGGGCGCAGCAGGACATAACCTGAAAAAAGTGGATCTCACTTTGCCTTTAGGGGTAATGACTTGTGTCACAGGCGTGTCGGGTTCAGGAAAATCCACCCTAATTAACCGTACTTTGTTGCCTTTGGCTGCAACACAATTAAATGGCGCAACTACATTAACCGCAGAAAAATTCGACTCGATTGATGGTTTGCAATATTTAGATAAAGTGGTGGATATTGACCAAAGCCCGATTGGGCGAACGCCACGCTCGAACCCCGCGACCTATACAGGCTTGTTCACTCCAATTCGTGAGCTGTTTGCGCAAACCCCTGAAGCTAAAGCACGTGGCTATGCAGCAGGACGCTTCTCCTTTAACGTTAAAGGTGGACGCTGCGAAGCTTGTGAGGGTGATGGCATGATTAAAGTTGCCATGCACTTCTTGCCAGATATGTACGTGCCTTGCGATGCCTGTCATGGTAAACGCTATAACCGCGAAACTTTGGAAGTCAGTTATAAAGGTCGCAATATTTCTGATGTTTTGGAAATGACCGTTGAAGATGCCATGCATTTCTTTGATGCCATTCCTGTGATTCATCGTCGGTTGGAAACGTTAAATCAGGTTGGCTTGGGTTATATCCGCCTTGGTCAATCAGCTACAACTTTATCTGGCGGTGAAGCACAGCGCGTAAAACTGGCGCGTGAACTGGCCAAACGAGATACAGGCAAAACCCTGTATGTACTGGATGAACCGACCACTGGTTTGCACTTCCATGACATTGCCAAATTGCTCGACATCCTGCATGAGCTACGCAACAAGGGTAATACCATTGTGGTGATTGAACACAACCTAGATGTGATTAAAACTGCAGACTGGATTGTCGATTTAGGCCCTGAAGGTGGTGCAGGCGGTGGACAAATCATTGCCGAAGGCACACCTGAAACTGTCGCAAAATCTAAAATTTCACATACCGCAAAATTCTTAAAACCGATGTTAAAAGGCTAAAATAGATTATTTCAGTTTTTAAGCCCATTCAAGTTTAAATACAGATTCAGCACAAACTTGTGCTGAATCTTTCACTCTAGGCTTTTTATCACTTCGGAAATGCTCGTGGATCAATTACTGTGACTTAGTCACCAGCAACGGCATTGCGCCCACGTGCTTTGGCTCTAAATAAGTGTTTATCGGCTTTTTCCAACAATCTGCTCCATGACGCAGCACCCACCGCCACGCCAGCACTGACCGACACTTGAATATAATCATTCAGTTCTGGAATAAAAATTTCTTGATTCACAATATGGCAGCGCAATTTATCTGCCAAATACAGCGCCTCAGTAAATTCTATTTGCTCAATCAAAACCAAAAACTCATCGCCACCATAACGCACCACCAAGTCTGAGGCACGGACATGTGCCTTGAGTGTATCGGCAATACATTTTAAGGCTTGGTCACCCACCACATGCCCGAAGGTATCGTTAATGTGTTTGAATTTATCCACATCCATAATAATCAGACCAGTTTTGCTCAATTTTTCAGGTCGATGTTCTAAATATTTGATGTATTCCTCAAGCGCCAAACGGTTGGAAACACCAGTTAAGGCATCGGTATTGGCAATATTACGCAGCTGAAATTCTAAAATATCACGCTGCTCTAGGCGTTGTTTTAATTTTTGAATGGCCTCTAAGAGCGTTACCTTGTCTGGATTTTGCGTCCCTTGAGCTTCATCATCATAAGCTGCCAAGCGTAAAATTTGGCTGCGTGCCTGAATTAAAGGAATAAAGACCTTTGAGCGCGCATAGACCATGGTGAAAATAGCAGCCAATAACGAAATAATTGACGCTACTAGGGTTAAAATGAAAATACGCTGAGCTTGATGATAATCTTTGTGCGCAACCTGCAAACTGTGCGCTAATATAAATGACTGCAAACTGACCACAGTGTTGAATTTATCCACCATTTTTTGGGTGAGTTCAGTGCCTGTCAATGAATAGGGTTGCCCATCAATACTTTGCTGAATCAATTGATTGACGATAGGAATTCCCTCATCCAGAAACTCCTTTTTTAATTGATCATGCAAAATATTATATTCAGGAATTTTATGTGCTTCAGGCAAAATGGTATGGATTAAATCCCACAAATAATAAGCTTGGCGTTGGGTTTGCAAAGAGCTCGCCAAATTGGTTTCAGGAATTTTTTCAGCAAACGTTACCGCGGCAATAATATTGGATGCCACCCTTCCCGCTTGATCACGCAAATCTGAAAGAACAAAAATCACACTATAATAGGTCGATACCGATGAGTCTTTTGCCACTGAATCGAGCATGACGTGTTTCAGCACATGTTGAGAACTGTCCCATGCCGCAAACATTTTTTGAATCGCATGATCCATCTGTTGAGAGCTACGTAAATGCTGTGAAGTTGCTGCATATTCATCGACCGCCTGACGCCCTTGTTCTAAAGCGGTCTTTAATTGATGCGATAAATGATGCGCATGGATAATAAAACCTTCTTTTCTTAAAATATTGATGGTCTGTTCTACTTGTTGATCCACGCCAGCACGGTACGCTTTCAATTCTTGTAAATTTTGCTGAAATTCAGCTGCTGAACTCGACATGACTTTGTTTGCAGGTGCTCGTTCACGCGAAATACTATTGGTCAGTTCAGCCACTTTGCCTAATACAGAAATTTCAATTAAAGCACGTTTTGTTTTTTGATAACTCTGATAACTATTCACCATCAGAGGAACGCAAATAAAAAGCAATGACACGATAATAATGATCATCGAGATCAACAGTCGCTGACTGATATGCTCTGTGCGCAATTTCATCATCATGCTAAGTTTCACCTACGTCATTATAACTGTGCAAAATCGTGGACTTAATCACTTAATCGGCGACTATATTACATGAGCAATCTTTAAATTACTTACAAAAAAGATAATAGGACTTACGCATTGACGGATTCAAAAAAGTATTAAAATACTTTATAAAGTATCTGTGATCAGACGAATTAAACATGCTTCTACAGCAACTTGTACATTACCCATTTACATGGGCTTTCTCATGACAGAACCGAACTCTATTAGCTGCACACAACTTGCCGAGACTTATAACATCTCGCATGATAGTGTAAATCGCTTTCTAGAACGTGAAGACTACACACCTCACGACCTATATCAAGAAGCAATTCAACATATTGATAATAATAAACTTATAGTCAGTATTGATGATACTGTTTTAGATAAACCCTATAGTCAACATATGGACTTGGTTAGCTATTTTTGGTCAGGCAAACACCACCGATCCGTCAAGGGTATTAATCTCATTACCTTGTATGCGACAGATCAGAATGGTCAAAATATTCCAATTAATTTCCGAATTTATGACAAATCTGAAAGTAAAACCAAGAATGATTACTTTATGGATATGTTAAGTGAAGTACTCAGTTGGGGTGCAAAGATTCAATTTATTACAGGTGATAGTTGGTATTCATCGACTGGAAATCTAAAAACCATAAGAAAATATGGTATTCGATTTATGTTTGGTATCGACTGTAACCGTAAGGTTTCCCCAGAAAAAGGACAATGGTTTCAACTGCGTTTATTGCCAAATTTCCATCAGGGTCAAGTGGTCTGGCTCAAAGATTTTGGCTTTGTACAATTATTTAAGACTCAGTTAAAAGAACAGCAGAGGTTTTATATTGTGCATCAAGATGAAGATGATTTATTGTCCTTTGAGGGTTTTCATGAATTACATTCAAGTCATTGGAAAATAGAGCAATATCACCGGGTGATTAAACAGGTTTGTCATATTGAAAAGTTTCAAGTAAGACGATCTAAACTGATTTTGAATCATATTTTTTCAGCCTTGATGGCCTACGTCGAGATACAAAAGAACCAGTTTGAGCGGATCTTTGAAAATGTATATCGTTGGCAGAAGAAATTATTTAGACCAGTTATCAAAAACTTCATTGATGACTTTATTCTCGATAAAAATCATCTGCTACCACAGAGAATCTATAAATAATAGTGCGTAAGTCCTAGATAATTAATTCACTTATATTTTGAATTATTTGGTTTTTATCACCAAATCATAACAGCTAAATTGGATCTGATATTTTAAACCTGTCTAACTAGAGCATCTTATTCAAGAAAACGTCCAAAACCATACCCTGTGCCGATTTTCTTAAAACAACAAATACAAAAAATAATGTTTCAGCATGCAGAAAATATTTTACAGATGCAACATTTGGGTGCATAATGCACCTCATTAGGGCGAGTTTAGTTTTTCCTCAGCAGTAAACTAAATTTACCCGCAAATTTTGGCGAAAAATCCCAGTTTTTGAAAGAAAACTGGGATTTTTTTATGGGTTTTGATCATATCACACTCTCAAACTGCACCATATCAGTGCAATTTTCGCAAAACCATTTGCGTTTTCACATGCAAAAAAAAACCCAACCTTGGGGAAAGTTGGGCAGATAAAAAGCAAACAATTATGGAGAATCAGATCGCACTACTGGATGAACCAAGCTTAGGATTTGATGGTTAAATTATGAGATAAGTCACATAATTTACAAACCCGACTTAAGTAGTAGGACTTCATGGTGGAATTATGAAATAAATCACAGTTTATGTAAAGCATAGTCAACCAGTCTGATTTATTTTTATACAAATAGTCAAAATTAATGTGATTAAATTCACATTATGCCGACTATTCCACTCAAATTTATTCTGAACAGACCTTATTTTTAGTTTGTTTTTTATCCAAAAATCATGATTTCACCCTAAAACAGGTGAATTTTTCCGTTATTCTTCACTCTCCAAGAATTATTATTACAGATAATTTCAATTAAATTTATCGATTAATCCAATTAATGCTTTGCTTATTATTTCTACTTTTGTTGCAAAAACGAACATATCGACTTGTTATCCATACAGTTTTTAGGTTGACAGCAAAAATTTTATTTGAATATTTTTTAAACACCAAAGTCAATTGGACTTAATTCTTGAATAAAGTCCTTTTAGTTCATTGACTTAATAATTTGTTACACTAAAATGATCAATGTTTCATCCATTTTTAACAAAACTGGTAACTATCATGAAAAAACTCGGTTTAGCCACTGCATTATTATTAGCCATGACCGGTGCTCAAGCGTACCAATTCGAAGTTCAAGGTCAATCTGAATATATCGACAATACAGTAAACGATCAGGACTTTTATGGTGCCCTTCAAGGTACTTACTACTTCAAAAATGTTGATGCGACTAAAGGTCCATTGGCTGAAGCTGCGTTCTTAAACCAAGCATCTAATTTCTCATTAGCATATAACTATGGTGAAGACAAACTACCAGGTAATCGTGACGTTGTGCACGTGTATGGCGCTAAAGCTGAAGCGTATGTTCCAACTAAACTTGTTCCAGCGTATGCAAGTGCATCTTATAGCCATACTATCACAGACAATAAAACTGGCGAACCAAACGACAATGGCGACCGTTATGCCTTAGAACTTGGTGCAGTCGTTGCGCCTAACTTCTTGGTTGCTGTTGGTTATACAAGTGTTGCAGACCAGTATTCTTTAGATGCTTTCAACATTCTTTCTAATGGTGTTGCTAAAGCAGCTCTTGAATCACTTTCAATTGGCGAAGACCCAAACTATGACCAAGATGCAATCACTGCACGTACTAAGTACGTAGGTGCAATTGACGGCACCAATATGGCTGTTGGTTTTGAAGCTGGTCTTGTATATGGTGAAGACACTATGTACAACTTAAAAACAGATCTTTACTTAACACCAGCGCTTAGCGTAGGTGCTTCTTATGTAGAAACAAGTGCTGACTCTGTTGTCGATTCTGCTTGGGGCGCGAACGTAAACTACTTCATCACTCCTGCAGTTGCAGTTGGTGCTAGCTATGTAAATGCGAATGCTGTAGGCGAAGCTGTTGACACTCAAACTGTTGGTGTAAACGCTAAATTCCGTTTCTAATTTCACATTAGACACTGAAGTTAAAAAAGACGCTCATCTGAGCGTCTTTTTTATGCCTGAAATATGTCATGAAAAATTTGAACTGCCGTTTTACTCAGATGAATCATCATGGTGATGATGCGGTAGGTGGCGAATGTACTGCAATGCGATTAAACGTGACACGATCAATGCTAAATACATCACGCCACAGAACATTTGCAACATGGCAATCACCCGTGCTTCGGGACTGATCGGTATAAGGTCGGATAAGCCTGTCGCGGACTGCAAACTAAAACTTAAAAACAGTAAATCAAGCCAGCTTTGCAAACCTGCAGCATTTGGGTTCTGAAAACTTTGCGGAATCAAAATTTGACAGATGCTATATAAAAAAGCAAAACCCCAAGCAATTAAAGTAAACACTGCGGCAGCGGCAAACAGCTCATCTTTGGTTAAATAACGGTCATGGAACATATAGCGCAATAAACCATAGGCTGCACTAAAATAGGCTGCAGCTTCACAAGCATGACTCATCACCAAAATAAGAGGATGCCGCACACCTAGTAAAATAAAGAATGAAAAGAACAAAGCCGCATAAACAAAACTTAGACCCAAAACACTCAACATTGGCGTTTGTCGAATCACTTTAGCAATGAGCAGCAACACCAATACCCCCACCATCCACGTGATGACTTTATAGGGCATGTTGTGATGTGCAAAGAGTGAGAGCAGCAAAATCAAAAACTGCAAAAACAACAGCCATGCCGAAGGCAAGACCCGAAATCTTTTCCAGACATTGTCTAATATGTACATACATCTACTGCCTATTCTTTTTATATTGCATCCAACATAGCAGCTTATTTGCGCATGCAATGCAATCTCTCTGTATCAAAATTGCATATCTCAATAACCGTATCCACAAATGCTCAAAATATTTATCGGCATGCTTGCTCAAGCCAACATACAGGCATAAAAAAAGTCCCATGACTGGGACTTTTTTGAGGTGTTTCAGACCTTAGTGGTCAGATGCACCAGAGATACCAATACCAGTTTGTGAGCGTACGAACTGTGCATCGAATGCTTTACGTTCAGCTTGTGCTTGCGCAGAGTTGTCAGTGATAGAGAACAACCAGCAGCAGAAGAATGAAAGTGGCATTGCAAAGATCGCAGGACCGTTAAATGGGTTGATTGGTGTGTCAGAAATTTGAAGCGTATCTACCCAAACTGCTTTAGACAATATAATTAAGGTTACTGCTGAAGCTAAGCCTGCTACACCACCAATCACTGCACCGCGAGTCGTTAAGCCTCTCCAGAACATAGACAATACAAGTACTGGGAAGTTTGCACATGCTGCTACAGAGAATGCTAAACCTACCATGAACGCAACGTTTTGTTTCTCGAAAAGAATACCCAAGATCATTGCGAAGATTGCTAAGCCTAAAGTTGCAATTTTAGACATGCGAAGTTCAGATTCAGGAGTCGTTTGACCTTTCTTGAATACGTTAGCGTATAAGTCGTGAGAGATTGCTGAAGCACCAGACAATGTCAAACCAGCTACAACCGCAAGAATTGTTGCGAATGCTACCGCTGAAATGAAGCCCATGAACAAGTCACCGCCAACTGCGTCAGACAAGTGCACCGCAGCCATGTTGTTACCACCAACAAGTTCTAACTTGCCAGTCACTGCCATTTTCGCAACATCAAGGAATTGTGGGTTGTTGGATACATAAAGGATCGCACCAAAACCAATGATGAACGTTAATAGGTAGAAGTAACCAATGAAACCTGTAGCAACTACAACTGATTTACGCGCTTCTTTTGCATCTTTTACAGTAAAGAAACGCATCAAGATGTGTGGTAAACCTGCAGTACCGAACATTAATGCAAGACCAAGTGAGATTGCATCAATTGGGTTAGAAGCTAGCTTACCAGGACCCATAATGTTTGCAGCATCTGCCAAGCTCAAGTCATGTACTTTAGAGAATACTTGGATTGATTGCTCGAACATGTTAGTGAAGCTGAAGCCCACACCTTTCATTACCATGAAGGCCATGAAAGTTGCACCTGAAAGTAACATCACCGCTTTGATGATCTGTACCCAAGTTGTTGCCAACATACCACCGAACATTACGTAAGCCATCATGAGTAGACCCACGATTACTACAGCAATATTATAGTTCAAACCAAAGAGTAGTTTGATTAACTGACCCGCACCTACCATTTGTGCAATCAGATAGAACGCAACTACAACAAGTGAACTGAATGCTGCAAGGGTACGTACTGGCTTTTCAGCTAGACGGAACGATACCACGTCAGAAAGGTTATATTTACCTAAGTTACGTAAACGTTCAGCGATCAAGAACAATACAATTGGCCAGCCCACCATGAAGCCCAGCGAATATAGCAAGCCATCAAAGCCTGACATAAACACCATTGCGGAAATACCGAGGAACGATGCTGCTGACATATAGTCACCTGCAATCGCTAGACCATTTTGGAAACCAGAAATACCACCGCCTGCGGTATAGAAGTCCTTAGTACTCGTGGTTTGCTTCGCTGCCCATTTAGTAATGAACAAAGTTGCGCCAACGAAAATCAAGAACATAATAATTGCTGGCCAGTTGGTTGGCTGCTGTTCTGCTGCACCTAAATCTGGTCCTGCAAATGCCATACCTGACATTAATACAGTAGACGCAGCCAGTGCTTTCAATGAATTCCATTTCATCTTAGTGCGGTCCTTTCTCATGTGTAATTGCTTCAACTTCACGCATCGCTTCTTCATTCAACTGGTCAAGTTTGCCATTCGCAATTGATGAGTAAACTGCACATAAAATGAAAGATAAAACGATAATGCCCAGACCCAGTGGAATACCCCAAGTCGTCACACCACCTGAAATTGAACTCAATAAGAATTCTTTGTTATAGCCCACTAAAAGCATAAAACCTACGTACACAAACAACATGATTGCTGTTAATGTCCAACTTAGGTTACTTTTTCTGCGAACCATTTCTTTGAATTTTGGGTTTTGTAGAATGCGTTCTACTTGTACCTCATCCATAACCTGCTCCTTCAAGCGCCCTGCCTTAGGCGCAAATTTTTAATTCGAATTATTTCGAACTTAAAATTAACAATGTTGGAGCCGATTTGCAATTTAGACTTTGGTCGCTAAAAAAATGATCAACCTCAGCGCAAAGGCAATGGAATAGGCTATCATAGCCCTATTGTCGATACTTTTAAGGCATCATGAACAGCTGGCTCATTATGGGGGTTTTAGCCCTCTATATCGCATTACTTTTTATCTGTGCTTTCTATGGGGAAAAACACGCCAGTCGTTTAAGCACGCGTGGGCGCATGCTCATGTTCAGCTTAACTTTAGGGGTGTACTGTTCATCATGGACTTTTTATGGTGCAACGGGCGCAGCCGTTCGTGAAGGGATCATTTTTTTACCCATTTATTTAGGGCCATTGCTGTTTGTCGCTGTTGGTTATGATATTTGGCGACGTTTAGGTCGAGTGCGACAACACCACGCCATTTCATCGATTGCTGACTTTGTTGCTGCACGTTACGGTAAAAGCGGGCCATTGGCATCACTGGTCACAATTTTGGCGGTGATTGCAATTATCCCGTATTTGGCTTTGCAATTACGCGCAATTGCGCTCAGTGCCGCAGTGGTTTTAGATCAAAGCACCAATGTTGAAAGTACCACCAATGCAGTGTTATTCCTGACAGGTTTATTGGCTATTTTGGCGATGCTGTTTGGTACTCGACAAATTGCCAATACCGAACAACACGGCGGCTTAATGCTTGCGGTTGCCTTTGAGTCCTTTGTCAAACTATTTGCCTTGCTGGCGGTGGCTTTCTTCTTTGTATTTGAAGCACCTGACAATATTCATCAAATTGCCAATGATGTTTCAATTACCTTCCATGAAGTACAACTGTTTGGTGTGCCTGAAACTTTTTGGGTGCAAACCTTATTGGCGGCCTTAGCAATTATTTGTTTGCCACGTCAGTTCCACGTTGCTGTGGTCGAACTGCGCGATGAAAAGCATATTCGTGGTGCGCGCCGCTGGTTTGCCGTTTATCTGATTTTAACCACCATCGCGATTGTTCCAATTGCCAGTTGGGCCTTACACGCAGCTCCGCAATATTTAGCCATCCCAGATGTAGCAGTTTTGTCTTTACCACTCAGTTATAACCAAGACTGGCTAACGCTGTTGGCATTCTTGGGAGGATTCTCCGCCTCGACAGGAATGTTATTGGTATCTTCAGTAGCACTGTCGATCATGCTGAGTAATGACCTGATCATGCCTGCCTTGTGGCGTATGGGCATTTTCTCACGCCATGACAAGCGCTTACCTTTGGTACTGAAATTCACCCGACGCATTTGTATTTTAGCGGTGATGCTGCTCGGCTTCCTGTTCTTCAACTTCTTTAACGATATTGATCAACTTTCTGTGTTTGGCTTGTTGGCCTTTAGTGCAGTGGCACAGTTCTCCCCTGCCCTGATTGGGGGGTTATATTGGCGTGGTGGCAGTAAACAGGGCGTTTATGCAGGCTTAATTGTTGGATTTGCGATGTGGGCCTATACCCTGCTACTTCCGACTATTTTACGCAGCCTGCCAAGTCAGTTCAGCGAGTTTACCCGTGAATTTTTATTGCTGGGACCTTTAGGCATCAACTGGTTACGCCCTGAAGCCTTGCTTGGCTTTGAATCTTTTGCCCCGCTCACACATGGGGTGGTTTGGGCGCTCGGTTTAAATATTTTGTTATATGTTTGGGTGTCACGTATTTTCCGCCCAAGTGTGGCAGAACAGATTCAGGCCGAAAGTTTCTTTTATTATGAAACCAAGCCTTTGCCAACTCAGAACATGAGCAACGAGGTCAGCTATTCACATCAGGATGTAGCGCGTTTAAAAGTAGGCGATTTAATCACACTGGCAAAACGCATTACAGGCGAATCTCCAACCCGACAAGCCTTTGAGCAGTTTAGTCAGCAAAATAATGTGGTGCTGAATGAAAATGCCAATGCCAACGGCATGTGGTGGCGTTTTACCGAACAATATTTGGCAGGCACCATTGGTGCAGCATCTGCGCGTACTTTGCTCACCACTGCCATGGTCAATAACGGACTCGCTTTAGGGCAAGTTGCGAATATTCTTGACCAAGCCTCACAATGGCAACGCTTTAACCAAAACCTAATCATGACCATGATTGACCACATGACCCAAGGCGTGAGTGTGGTAGATGAAAATATGTGTTTGGTAGCATGGAATAATCAATATCTCAAACTATTTGATTATCCTAAAGATATTGTCTATGTCGGGTGCCCAATTGCCGATTTGATTCGCTATAACGCAGAACGTGGTGAATGTGGTCCGGGCTCAATTGAAGAACACGTGCGTAAACGTATTCACTGGATGAAAATGGGCAGTGCACACGAGTTTGAACGCATCCGTAAAGATGGTCGTGTAATTCAAATGCGTGGTAATCCAATTGAAGGCGGTGGTTTCGTGACCACCTTTGCCGATATTACCGCTTTCCGTGAAAACGAAGCCGTACTTGAAGCACGGGTACAAGATCGCACACAACAATTGGCCGATGCTTTGGCAGAACAGCAATTGGCACGTGAACAAGCCGACAAAGCCAATATGTCCAAAAGCCGCTTTATTGCCGCAGCCAGCCATGACTTATTACAACCTATGCATGCGGCCCGCTTATTTAGTACGGCTTTAGAGCAAACCATTCAGTCAGATGAAGACCGTAAAACCCTGCAGCAGCTAGACCGTGCCCTGCATGGTGCAGAAAGTATGCTTTCCGCCTTGCTGGATATTGCCCGTTTAGAGGGCGGTACCATTCAGCCAAAACGTCAGGCTTATCCACTGCATGATTTACTCAGCGATTTAAGCCTGCAATTTAAATCGATTGCGGCACAACGTGGCATTGAATTCCGTGTGCATGATGTGCAGTTCTGGATTGATACCGACCCACAATGGATTCGTCGTATTATCCAAAACTTTGTCAGCAATGCCCTGCGCTATACCGCCAAAGGGCGTGTTGTGGTAGGGGTACTGCGTTCTGCCGAGCATCCACAGCATATTCGGATTGGGGTTTGGGACACAGGCCCAGGCATTGCCGAAGAACAACGCATTAAACTGTTTCAGGAATTTGAACGTTGTGGACATACTTCACCTTGGGGTGAGCAAGGTCTGGGCTTAGGCTTGGCGATTGTGCAGCGTATGACCAGCCTGCTGAACTACCCTGTGCACGTGTATTCTGAACTGGGCAAAGGCTCTTGCTTTATGATTGAAGTGCCGATTGTAGAAGCACCAAAAGTGGTGGCAGCGCCTGTGCAAGTGGTACCAATGAAAACTAAAGCCTACAAAATTTTATGTCTGGATAATGATGAGACCATTTTGGAAGGCATGGCGACCCTGCTCAGCAAATGGGGCTATCACGTCTTCAAAGCCACCGAACCTGAACAAGCAATTGAGTTGATTCAACGTGAGCACATTCAAGTTTGGTTGGTCGATCAGCACTTAAATGATGATAAAATCGGTTTAGATTTTATTCTGGAACATCGTCAAGCCGATGTACCTGTGGCGTTAATTACTGCTGACTCTGATCCAGAATTACCGCAACGCTTAAAAGAACTCAACATCGTCTTGCTGAAAAAACCATTAAAACCAGCATCGCTACGTTCTTGGTTATCGGGTCTGAAAATTTCGGAGACTTGATTCACATACCTAACTTTGGCTAATTTGGGGCGCTCATCCCACAGAGATAAAGCTGAGATGAACGCACCGACCTTGTTACATTTTCTGGTTTGGTTACATTTGTTAGTCTGATGACCAAGCTTCACTTTACATAGCGAAATATGGCTACAATGAAAATCCAACACATTTGCTGTCAATATTGACAGCGATTGACCTGTGCAGCACACCAATTGACCAAACTTTTCAAAAACACTGCCTTTTGATGCGCTACAATTCTCATTAAATATCATGGTCAGATTCGCTATGGCAAAGTCTGACAAGATGGTAAGTGAATATGCTCAATAAATTTTACAATTTCTTTAATTGCCGAGTTTGTAAAGGCTTTTCTGAGCACATTGCAATACATTAGACTTTAGTCTTATACATCTATTGACTATCTGCGCGCATAACTAAGTACAAGAAATGATCAGCGCATTCATCTTCAAGCCACATCCAAACAAATTTCCTGCCCTATTAAGCGTTGATCGACCTGTTTTCACGTTTTAGGAAGAATCTCATGAATACCGTGAACCATGAACAGCAGCTCGCAGAACAAACACAGCAGCTACAGCGTCAATATGGCGTAAATGCGCTATTGCCCGAAATTCACTGGGATCGTCTGTTTCAAAACAGCAAACTCAAAGCTCCTCATCTACAAGCGCTGAATACCCTGTATCAAACCGCAGTACCCTTAGCCCTACAAGTCTTTGAAGAACTCAATTTTGATGTGTTTCGCCCTGCGGTGTATCAACCACAAGGTTTAGGTCTGTTCAACAAACTTTCAGCACAGGAGGAGCAATTACTGGATGTTTTGGAACAAGAAGCGCAAGGCTTAGATCAAAGCACCCGCCAGCATATTTGGAGTATGTTATTACGTGGTGGTGCGGTACTGGTCTTTAAAGCATGGTTAGGCAAAGTCAAAACAGATGAGGCACAACTCGATACAGCTCAATTTGATGAATTGTCCGATTTGCTGTTTATTAAAACCCCACCCTTTGAATTGGCAGAACGCTTGAATATTAATGCACATGCCCCTGCCGAACATATTTTTCTGTTATATGGCAATGACGTGTATTTAGACCGTTTTAACAGTCTTGAAACGGCAGCCTTATTTGTCGATTTAGGCGTGTACGATGCTGCGTTTATAAGCCTGAGAGATGACCACGTTGCAAAATACCTGATTGGACAAGGCTATGTCAGTGAGCAGCAAATTGATGAATTGCAATGTGCCTTAAATCCTTTGAATTGTGCCGATTTAAATCCAAAACAGAACTATATTGCTTAGTGTGAGTTGAAGACTTAAATTCCAAGTAATCACATCGCAAACCCCATCCTATTCCAAATAAAAACAAGGCGTGCAATAACACGCCTTGTGGCTTATTTCATTAACAATACACGAATGAATTTTGCTTAAAACGTCACACGTTTATAATCACGATATTCAGGCTTCCAGAAATTAGCCTCAATTGCCTCTCGTAATGCCTCATCACTCATGACAGCTGCAACGCCTGCATCCATTGCTGCTTTTGCGACTCTAAATGCAATAAATTTAGACACCTGCTGAATTTCATTTAAATCAGGCAATAAATCTGCATTTGGATCCTGCAACAATGGTGAGCAGTCCGCCAGCGCATTACTTGACGCAATCAGCATACTGTCTGTCACACGTGTAGCCCCTGCAGCGATTACTCCTAAGCCTATACCTGGGAAAATATACGAGTTATTGCATTGGGAAATATTATAAAGTTTGCCCTGATAGTTCACTGGCTCAAATGGGCTACCTGTTGCAATTAAGGCCTTGCCTTCAGTCCACTCCAAAATATCGGCAGGAAATGCTTCAACTTGTGAGGTTGGATTTGACAATGGCAACACAATTGGACGCTCGCAATTGGCAGCCAAGGTTTTAATCACCTCTTCAGTAAATAAACCCGGTTGCCCCGAAACCCCAATCAATACCGTTGGCTTGGCGTTTTGAATGACGTCCAACAGCGAAATCACACCTTCAGGATTGCCCCAATGTGCAACACGTTCAGGACTTTGTGCCAATTTACGTTGGAAATCGAGTAAGTTTGGCTGATTGCTGGTGAATAAACCAAAACGATCCACCATAAACACGCGAGCGCGCGCTTCAGCATCGCTTAAACCTTCGACCACCATTTGCGCCACAATTTGCTCGGCAATACCACAACCTGCCGAACCTGCACCCAAAAAGGCAATGGTTTGATCTTTCAACTGCTTACCTGCAGCCCGTGATGCTGCAATTAAGCTGCCCACAGAAACGGCTGCCGTACCTTGAATATCATCATTAAAACAACAAATTTGATCACGATATTTGTTTAATAACGGCATGGCATTTTTCTGGGCAAAATCTTCAAATTGAATCAAGGCCTTTGGCCAGCGACGTTTTACCGCATCGAGCACTTGATCGACAAATTGATAGTATTCCTCACCACTAATACGTGGCTGATTCCAGCCCATATAGATCGGATCATTCAGTAATTGTGGGTTATTGGTGCCTACATCTAAGGTAATGGGTAAGGTATAGGCAGGACTAATACCGCCACATGCTGTATATAAAGACAGTTTCCCAATTGGAATACCCATGCCGCCAATGCCCTGATCACCCAAGCCTAAAATACGCTCACCATCGGTAATCACAATCACTTTGACATTCTTTTTATTGATGTTTTGTACAATGTCATCAATATGGGCACGATCTGGATAGGAAATAAAAATACCCCGATGACGGCGGTAAATATCGGAAAAACGCTGACATGCCTCACCCACTGTTGGGGTGTAAATAATAGGCATCATTTCACTCAAATGCTGTTCAATCAGGTGATAAAACAGGGTTTCATTGGTGTCCTGAATGTTGCGCAAATAAATATGCTTGTTGATGGCATCGCTAAAAGCAGAATATTGCTGATACGAACGCTGGCTTTGTTCTTCAATATTTTCAATTGCATGTGGAATTAAGCCATGCAAGTTAAAACGGGTGCGTTCTTCTTCTGAAAATGCAGAACCTTTATTTAATAAAGGCAATTCTAAAAGGCCGTTGCCCGCATAGGGAATATATAAAGGACGTTTCTGCTGCAAATTTGCGGTTGTCATTGTTCATCTCATTCTAATCGGTTGCTGATGGCGCATGGATTGAGATGCACCATCTGACATCTGACTAGCTTAGCCCCTTTTGCAGCAAAGGGGGCATTTAGAAGTTTGATAACCAAATCTGAATGATTTTTATTTCTGATAACCTATGTTTTTGAGTACTAGGTTCTTTGCATCAACCTAAACAGAGAACAGATCACGATTATTTCGGTGGCTGTAAAGGTGACATATCGACAATCAGGCTAGCAAATTTACGCACCATCGGCAAAACAAACAGCACCACTGGAAAAGCAAAGGCCCAAGAAATCATCCAGTTATTGAACCAGAGTGTAAAAAAACCATCTATCCAGCCTAAATTACGAATCATATTGATGAAGGAAATGATGCCACTCATCAAACACGATAAAAAGAAAGGAATCACCACGGTGGCCCATTTCATGGGTAACTTGGGTACATTGCCAAAAATCATTGCACGTTGTTTCATGCCATAGCCTTTTGCCTGACTTTATTGGCGGATACTATGCCATGAATTGCTTAGAGAAAGGATGATTTTTCAGGCAATGTATTGCTTTATATCCACCTACCGCAAAATTCGATAAAGCATACAATTGCATTCCCCTAAAGCCCCTGAAATTTGCTATATTTAGCGTTTTTCTGCACATCTATTTTTCGACTCAATATGAATACGGCAATACAAGCAGCGCTCGAGCATGCAGTGCAATCCCTTCAAGCTGAAGGTGTACTCCCATCTGACTGGAACAATACGAGTAATTTAACCCGTACCAAAGACCGCAGCCACGGTGATTTCGCATCAAATATTGCCATGATTGCCTCTAAAGCCGCAGGCATGAAGCCACGCGATTTAGCCGAAAAAATTCTTGCTGCTCTGCCTGAAGTTGCAGACATCAGCAAAGCAGAGATTGCAGGCCCTGGTTTTATTAACTTCTTTTTAAATGCCGACCAGCGTTTTAGTGTTTTAGATCAAATTCAAGCACAAAAACAACAATTTGGACGCAGCCAAATCAATGCAGAAAAACGCATTCAGGTCGAATTCGTTTCTGCCAACCCAACTTCAAGCCTGCACGTAGGACATGGTCGTGGTGCGGCTTATGGTATGACAGTTGCCAATTTACTTGAAGCCACAGGTGCCAAAGTTGAACGTGAATACTATGTCAACGACGCAGGTCGCCAAATGGATATTTTGGCGACTTCGACTTATTTGCGATATTTGGAACTGGCTGGACAAACACTGGTTTTCCCGAAAAATGCTTACCAAGGCGATTATGTTAAAGACATTGCACAAAGCATTTTAAAACAAGATGGTGAACGTCATGTACGCCCTGTTGCTGCTGTGTATGACAATGTGCATGAAGACGTGCAATATGCTGCAGAACTCGATGCCGATGGCAACAAAGTCGTGGTATCGGGCGATAAAGAAAAACACATTGATGGTTTGATCTTCAATTCACAAAATCTCTTGGGCGATGACTATCGCGTATTCCACCAAGCTGCCTTGAACGCCATTTTGGCCGATATTAAAGATGACTTAGGCGAATTTGGCGTGACCTTTAACCAATGGTTTAGCGAAGCATCATTGACTGAAAAAATTGATGAAGCCCTACAAACACTAGATCAACGTGGTTATCTATACGAACAAGACGGCAATATCTGGTTTAAATCGACCGCATTTGGCGATGAAAAAGACCGTGTGGTGAAACGCCGCAATGGTCAAACCACTTACTTTGCTTCAGACATTGCTTATCACCTGAATAAATTACAACGTGGCTACACAGACCTAATTGATATTTGGGGTTCAGATCACCACGGTTATATTTCACGTGTGAAAGCGGCCATTGATGCACTAGGCTACGACTCGAAAAAATTAACGGTACTGTTAGTGCAGTTCGTGAGCTTATGGCGTGGTGGTGAAATGGTACAAATGTCATCCCGTTCAGGTCAGTACGTGACCTTGCGTGATTTGCGTAAAGAAGTCGGCAACGATGCTGCACGTTTCTATTACGTCATGCGCAAATCTGAACAGCACATTGACTTTGACCTAGATTTGGCCGTTTCACAAAGTAAAGACAATGCGGTCTACTATATTCAATATGCTCATGCACGTATTTGTCGTATGCTCGAAAAAGCTGCTGCTACGCAATTGAATTTTAATGCGACAACTGCACGTCAGTTTGCCGCTAAACTTGAGCTAGATGCTGAAACTGAAATTTTAGCCAAACTGGCTGCGTATCCTGAAATTTTAGTACGTGCTGCCAACAGCCACGAACCGCATCAGGTAGGTAACTATTTGAAAGAATTAGCAGCATTGTTCCACGGTTGGTACAATGAGCATAAAGTTCTGAATGATGATGCAGCCTTGACTCAAGCACGCTTATTGCTTTCAGTAAACGTACAACAAGTCTTGTGTAATGGTTTAGAATTATTAGGTGTCTCTGCACCAGAAACAATGTAAAAGCCAAATAAAAGCATAACAAGAGGAAGTCCACGTGTTTGGAAAAACGCAACGCGGTGTATCTGAACGACCGAATAAGCCCAAAAAACCACTAATTCCAACGTGGTTAGGCACACTCGTGGTGATTTTAATCGTGTTGTGTTTTGCTGTAGCCTTAATGCTATGGAAACCGTGGGCACCTGTACAGCCTAAAGGGCAAATCAATTCTGAGCATTATCAGGAAGATACCAACAAAGACTATCGTTTTTATGATTTGCTGCCACAGCAACAGGTTACCCCAATTCCTGAGCAAGCGGTGCCTGAAACACAGCAACAGAATACCGTAGTCATTGTTGAAGCGCCTGCTGCTGTAGAGGCGCCAGCGGCCAGCGAAGCCAATGTTGGTCTGACAGAAATGCCTGCCCCTGTGGTACAAGCCAGCTATATTCTACAAGTGCGTAGCTATACCGACCCAGATGCTGCAGATGCACGTCGTGCCGAAATTATTTTGAATGGTTTATCGGCAGATGTAGTGAAAAGTGTAGAAGGTGGTGAAACTTGGTATCGGGTGATTTCAGGCCCTTATGATTCAGCCGATGCTGCAGTGATTGCTCAGCAAACTTTGCAGCATAGTGGAATTGATTCAATTGTCGTGAAACGCTAAGCCTCATTGTTATCAATCGACCAAAATCAATTAAAAAAAGATGCCTCGGCATCTTTTTTTAGGTCTATAGAACGATGTACTCACAAAAATCATCGCTAGATTTGCATTAACTGCTGCTCACGTTCGCGTGCACGCTGAAATGCAGGACGCTGTTCCACGCGTGCCAAATAAGCCGCAATCTGTGGATAATGATGCCCGGTACGGCTTTGCAATGCTTGGAGCGGGAAACCCATTTGAATATCGGCAAAAGAAAAATCCCCTGCAAAATAATCATGTTTGCCCAAATAATCTTCTAAATAAGCAATATGATCTTTTAAACGAGGCTGAATAAACCCTGCTTTAACACCTGCAGTAATTTTTTGCGCCATTGGTCGAACTAACCATGGCACATGCTGCGGCACATTGGTTATCACCAATTGCATCACTAACAATGGCATTAGCGAGCCTTCGGCATAATGCATCCAGTATTGATATGCTTGCTGTGCTGAAGCCTGCTGCGGTTTAAACTGCCTTTGCGTATCATAATGCTGCTGCAAGTACTCCAAAATGACTGCAGATTCTGCAATGGTCTGCTCTGCATCCGTCAAAATTGGTGCTTTACCCAATGGGTGAATCAGCTTCAATTGATTGGGCGCACTTAAATTGGGCTGACGGTGGTAAAACTTGATTTCATAGTCCAAACCCAGCTCTTCGAGCGCCCACAAAATACGGAAAGAGCGGGATTGATCAAGGTGGTGTAAAGTAATCATAAACGTCCTATTTTGTTTTTATTACATCTGTTTTAAGTGATTGTTATATCTTCTGTTTCACGCAACATTATAAAAAGGTATGTCCTGCATGCCTTTTTATAAGAGACGGATTCAACTCTAGGTTTAACCCAATTCAGTACGAATTTCCACACTGCGTAACAAGGTTTTCGTCACAGGTGTTTTTTGACAGATATTCAGTACTTTTTGCTGTAATTCTGCATCTAACGCTGCTTCAGTTTGCACACGGCGTTCAATCCACTCCTGCCCTTCCTGATTGGTAAAGAAGTCCGCCTCGACCTGAATTTTGCCAAAATCCAAACCCTTATGCTGTGCATACATACGCAAGGTAATCATGGTGCAAGCGACCAAACTGCTACATAACAGATCATAAGGTGCAGGACCTGTATCTTGACCACCTAACTTTTCAGGCTCATCTACCTTCCATTGGTGCTGACCACTTTGGATCTGACCTTGCCATGCCGTGTCTAAACTGCGTACCTGTGCTGTGCCAATCTTGGCCATAAGATGCTCCCTATAGATTGATATTCCATCATTTATTTTGATGCACGCATTTTTGCGGGGAAAGTCGGCGCTTCTAAACGTGGTCCATCGTAGTCTGGTATTGTGCCAAAACGAGGATCATGATTGACCCATTGCTCACGTGCAATGCTGAGTTCCTCTTGGGTACGACCGACGAGATTCCACCACAACAAAATTGGCGACTCAAAAGGTAAACCGCCCAATAGCAACAGACGCGCACCCGCATGTAAATCTAGCTGAATTTCGGTTAAGCCCGGTTCAAGCACCAGCATATTTTCATCGTTTAATTCATGCCCATGCACAGTGGCTGTGCCTTCCAGCATCATCAAACCATATTCAAATTTAGGATTCAGCGGCAAACGGGTTGTCGTGCTGGTTTCACTATAAATATCTACCCCTAGCAACTCACTATGTACTAATACTGGTGAAGTGGTATTTAAAAATTCACCAACTAAGATGGTAAATTCCACTCCATCTAGCAAAACCACAGGCAAGTCAGGGTAATGATCAAAACGTGGCGCCATATTGCGCTGATCATCAGGTAAAGCAATCCACAGTTGCGCTGTATGCATGTGTGTTTCGGTGTCGGGAGCAACTTCGGTATGTGAAATACCATAACCCGCGGTCATTAAATTAACCTGTTTGGGACGAATCAATTGCTTAGTACCCAAACTGTCGGTATGCATAATGCTGCCTTCAATCATCCAGGTGAATGTTTGCAAACCAATATGTGGATGCGGCCCGACATCTAAGCCTTCACCTTGTGGAAAATTAACAGGACCTGCGTGATCTAGAAAACACCATGCCCCAATCATGCGTTTATGCCGACTCGGTAAAGCACGTTTAATTAAAGTTCCCTGCCCAATTTCAGCACTACGCAGTGGAAATTCCTGTATAAATTGCTTGACGTACTTATCACAATCGTCTGAATTGGAAAGCTCGGTATAATTGCTGTTGCTCATCCTATACCTCTTATATTTCTGTAAATTCCTTGACTATTAAATATAGTAAATCACTAACGAAGAGCAAGATGAAATTTGTTGTTCTGATTTTTATGGTTCAAACTTGAACTACACCTTAAAATATATGGCATAATTTTGACCAAAATTTAAAAAAAATAGAGAAAATACCCAAATTTAGGGAGGTTATTTTTTCTGCATTTTGCGCATAATCCTCACTATAAGTTGTCAATTTGAGTAAATATCGCTATGTCTGTAAAAGCTCGAATGGGGGAACAGACCCGTTCGAAGATTTTAAGCAATCAGGAAGCCTCAGAAAAACTTTTAAAAACAACTGAGTGTGATCTTGAAAACCGACAAGCAATTGAAAAAGCATTGCAGCACCCTGCTGCGCAACTCCCGCCGCAATTTGAAACACATTTTTATCAACACCAGAATTTACATCAGCGTCGTTATTTACGCCAAGTCAATTACATTGGGCAAATGACGTTCCTGCTGTATTTCTTTATCGATTATTTCATCATTCCAGATGTCACTACACTCTCGGCCACACTCCGTCTCAGTGCTGTTGTATTGGCGCTGATTGGCAATTATTTCTGCTTTAAATTGATCAAAGATATTCGCCTGCTAGATTTAATTTTACCGGTCAGCGCCACACTGTGCTGCGGTATTTGGTTCTATATCCTGTCGCAATCACAAAGCCCTTGGATTTCCACTTATGTGTATGCCTCGGTCATTTTTGTGCTCATGGCGAACCTATGTATTCAAGTGCGTTTCCGCCCTGCGGTCTACAATTCATTGGTCATGAGCGTACTCATGTTTTTGGGGGTGATTTCCCTCACCAATTTGCAGGATGCCTTAGTTTTTATGGTGGTGTATATCCCTGTATGTTTGTTGAGTTTGTATATCAGTTGGATCAACACCCTAAATGCCCGCCATCACTTTTTACGCAGTTTGCTGGATGACTGGAATTTTCATACCTTGCAAGCCTTGGCACACACCGATGAACTGACCCAACTCAATAACCGACGTCAGTTTGTACACATGGCAGAACACAAAATTCATGCATGGCCTAAATCTGAATCGGTCTGCTTACTAATGTTTGATGTCGACTTTTTTAAACAAATTAACGATACCTATGGGCACGATATTGGAGATCGGGTCTTACAAAATATTGCAGACATTGCTCGTAAAGAAATGCGCCGCAAGGATATTTTGGCACGCTTTGGCGGTGAAGAGTTTATCGCTCTGCTTAGTGAAACCAGCTTAGATGAAGCACTGATGATTTCAGAACGCTTAAGACAAAAAATTGCTCAGCATGAAATGTGCATTGATAAAAAATGTTTTAATTTCACTGTCTCCATTGGAGTATCCAGTTTAAAACCACAACAAACCGACTTACAGACCCTAATTAAAGAAGCCGATTTGGCCTTATACCAAGCCAAACAACGTGGACGAAATTGTGTCATCAGTTTTGATGTGGGGATGCCTGAGCCCCCTAAATCTACGGTAAAAAAAGAAATTAAATCTTGGATTGTTTAGCAGGCATAAAAAAGAGCACATGGAGTGCTCTTTTTTTATGTGCAAGAGGAAAGCTAGCTGCCGCAAGCATCTTGCACCCATTTTAAAAGCCGTGCTTTAAAATGGGCTCATGTCGTAAAACTGGCAAGCAGCAGTGCTGCTTGAAACCCCTAGCTGCCGCGCGCATAGCGCTTGGCGTAATTCAGGCACGAAGCAGTGCTTCGTGAAATCCCTGAATTACTCCCATTCAATGGTTGCAGGTGGTTTAGATGATACGTCATAAACCACACGTGAAACCTCTGCAATTTCATTCATGATGCGCGTTGAAATACGGTCAACCAAATCATACGGCAAGTGTGCGAAACGTGCAGTCATAAAGTCCACTGTTTCTACGGCACGTAGTGCGATTACCCATGCATAACGACGGCCATCACCTACGACACCAACTGATTTTACAGGTTGGAATACTGCAAATGCTTGAGCTGTTTTGTCATACCAGCCACTTGCACGTAATTCCTGCATGAAAATATCATCAGCTAGACGTAAAATGTCTGCATATTCTTTTTTCACTTCACCCAAAATACGCACGCCCAAACCTGGACCTGGGAATGGATGGCGGTAAATCATGCTGTGTGGCAAGCCTAAAGTGGTGCCAAGTTTACGAACTTCATCTTTAAACAAGTCACGTAATGGTTCAACCAATTCAAAAGCTAAATCTTCTGGTAAACCACCCACGTTGTGGTGTGATTTAATCACATGCGCTTTGCCTTGTTTGCTGGCTGCAGATTCAATCACGTCTGGGTAAATCGTACCTTGTGCCAAGAATTTCACGCCATCCAGCTTACGTGCTTCTTCGGCAAAAACTTCAATAAATTCACGACCAATGATTTTACGTTTTTTCTCTGGATCAACTTCGCCAGCCAATGCACCCAAGAAACGCTGTTCAGCGTCGGCACGAATCACGCGAATCCCCATGTTTTCTGCAAACATTTGCATCACTTGATCGCCTTCGTTCAAGCGCAACAAACCATTGTCTACAAATACACACGTTAATTGATCGCCAATGGCACGGTGCAATAACGCAGCAACCACAGATGAATCGACACCACCAGACAAGCCAAGTAATACTTTCTCATTGCCAATTTGCTGACGTAATTGTTCTACACGCAAGTCGATAATGTGTTCTGGTGTCCACAAACCACGACATCCACAAATTTGATGGACGAAGTTAGACAGTAATTCTGCACCTTTAGCCGTGTGCGTTACTTCTGGGTGGAATTGAATACCATAGAAACGGCGTGTTTCATCAGAAATCATCGCCACAGGGCAGCTTGGTGTGCTAGCCGTAATTTGGAAGCCTTCTGGAATGCGTGCCACTTTATCGCCATGGCTCATCCAAACGTGCAATTGGTTTTCACGGTCTTGCAAGTTACCAATCAGTTTGTCACGTACCAAAATATCGACTTCGGCATAACCGAATTCATGTACTGAACCCGCTTCAACTTTACCGCCCAGTTGTTCTGACATGGTTTGTAAACCATAGCAGATACCCAGTACAGGTACGCCTAAGTTAAATACAATTTCAGGTGCGCGTGGACTACCCGCTTGGTGAACACTTTCAGGTCCACCCGATAAGATAATACCGTTTGGATTAAATGCACGAATGTCTTCTTCCGACATATCGTAGGCATACATTTCAGAATATACGCCCGCTTCACGAACACGACGTGCGATCAGCTGGCTATATTGCGAACCGAAATCCAGAATCAGGATACGATCTTCAGTAATTTGAGTATTGGTAGTCATGACAAACAACTATAGAAAGGCAAACGAATTAAGCGCGCTATTCTAGCATTTTTCCACGCCTTGCGCACACTATTCAGACAATTCTAAAAATGGCTATTTTTCTTCGTGATATTGCAGTGACCACATACTCTAAGTTTTAAAAGACTATGCATTTTCTATGGCATAAAAAAAGCAACCTTCTTGAAGATTGCTTAAATTGTTGAGCTGATGTGGAAATCAATGACTTACTTTTTTGCTTCCAAAAGATGGTCTAGACTTATTTTGCCTGCACCGTAAAGCATGATGTAGAAGAAACCGCCAGCCAAACCAATATTTTTCATAAAATTCAGCGCATCTTCTAGTGCAGCATGGAATAAAAATGCAGTTAAAAGACTAAAAACACCTAAACCCAAACCCACGACACGTGCTTGTAAACCGAATAGAATTGCCAAACCACCACCAAGTTCTAGCAAAATCACCAAAGGTAGCAATGAACCTGAAACACCCATAGCTTGCATATAGCCCACTGTTGCATCATAGCCTGCAATTTTTCCCCAACCAGATACAATAAATAAATACGCTAAAAAAGCACGTGCAAATAAACTTACAATGGCTTGCACACTTGCTTTTTCGACCACACTTTTTAACACAACATTTGGATTAAACATCAGATCACCTATATTTTTGATTCATTCTTGAAGACAAATACATCTTAGTTTTTTCAAAATTCAGGATAAATACGCATTTAAAAGACATGTTGTTGCATCTATGCAACGAAAAAGAACCGATGTGGCTGGTCTAGCATCCCTAAAATCACTGTGAAAATTATTTACCTTTTCATACTGACTTTCCGCCTGTGGACTGCTAGGATTTGAGCACACTTTCGCTTGTTTTTTCCCATGGAACTGATTGATTTTATATTACACGTCGATGAACATTTGCTCGAATTCATCACCCAATATGGGGTATGGATTTACGCTATTTTATTCCTGATTATTTTTGTAGAAACGGGCTTGGTGGTCATGCCGTTTTTACCTGGCGATAGTTTACTGTTCGCGGCAGGCGCATTGGCTGCATCGACAGGAGTGATGGATCCGTGGATTTTGGGTATTTTATTGTTTACTGCTGCGGTACTCGGTGACACCCTGAATTACCACATTGGTAAATATATTGGTCCACGGGTTTTTGAACTGGAATCACGTTTTATCAATAAAAAACATTTGATCGAAACCCAGAAGTTTTTTGAGCGACACGGCGGAAAAACCATTATTTTTGCGCGTTTTGTGCCTTTTGCGCGTACCTTTGCGCCCTTCGTGGCGGGTGCAGGCAGCATGAATTATAAATACTTCCTGACCTATAACGTGATTGGCGCTTTTTGCTGGATCGCGTCGTTTATTACACTCGGTTATTTGTTTGGCAATATGCCAATAGTGAAAGACAATTTCACCCATTTAATTTTCGGCATTATTATTTTAAGTGTCTTGCCTGGAGTGATTGGTTTTATTCGCCAAAAACTCAAGAAAAAACCTGCTTAAGTTGTGTAATTCTTTGGGCATGCCTGTTACAGCGCTGCCCTCATACATTCAAAACAGGTGAGATGATTGCTCAACTCACCAAAAGTCTCTAAATCTTTAGAAAAAACGTGCCACCACAGGCAGCATACACACCACCAACAGCAAAGCCGAGCCTTTATATAACAGATCTGCCGTCACTTTATTGGTTTCTCGCGCCAAAACTGCTCGCCCAAAAGACATCCAAAATAACGCTGTTGGCAATAAAATCAGACCAAATAAGACATAGACCATGGCAAAGTTGGTCGGGTTATCCCATGTTTCTGTAGGCAAAATACCTGCCGCAAATAACAAGGCTTTCGGGTTTTTAAAAGTCGAAAAAAATAATTGTGCAGGGCGAATGGCAGAGTGCTTTTGACAATGTTGTTCTAAATGTGACTGCTTCCATAAATGAAAAGCCATCCAAAATACATAGCCCGCACTTAAAACATGCAGAATATCAATCAAATAAGGCCAAATTGGCGCACTCAAATGAATGAATAACGCCCACAGACTAATGGCATACATATAACCAAAAAACTCTGCGGGAATCAGCAGACTGGTTTTGGCAATGCCTTGTTGGTGGGCTGAGCTTGCCAATAGCGCATTGGTCGGGCCAGGAATCATCAAGACCGCAATCATTGCTAGGACAAAGAGCCAACTTTCAATCATAAACACCAGAGCATGCAAATCAAAAATAGGAGCACACCTTATATGAAAGCCATTGAAAATGACAAGTTTTTCTATCTGGCAGGACTGACCCAAGGGTATAAATAGAACAGAAAATAAAATTAAGTTTTTGTTTTTAAAATATTAGATTGAAATCAATCTTGAATTATCTTGCTACATTTTTTAAGCAATGGTGCTGCAAAAATGACAGCACCACGGACGAAATATTCGTAAACCCTAAAATTTAAGATGTTGCGGGTTTGAGTTTGACAATAATCGGGCAAGCTTTAAATTTTGCTGCTTGCACAATGGCTTCTTGTTCACCTAAAAGACGTGCCAGTTCTGTTCTTTTAGTATTGGATGACTGTCCCATATTGACTGAAACACTCGGTGCAACGCCCCAACCGCCACGGCTTCCCCAACCACCGCCTAAACCGATACCTACACCAACACCTGTACGTTTCGGCGCTTCGACACCGCTTTCAATATATTGCTGAATACGGTTATATTCGCTTTGTAATTGTTGGCAATTCAAAGCCTGATAATGTGTAGGCGACACATAGCTAGGTTTCACTGTGGTCGCACAAGCCCCTAGCAATAAACTACTTGCCGCGACAAGACCAATTGCAAATGTTTTCATGTCTACCTCTGTATCACGCTTGCTCAATTTCATTGAACAACGATTGATAGGCCTGCGTCAATTTATGATCTGTTGCCAAATGAATTAATGGCAAATTTTTATGATGTGATTCTTTCATCAACACCGAAGGTGGCAACATGCTATTCAAAACAGGTAAACCTTCATCTTTAAGTTGCTGCACCACTTCACGCGGTAACTTGGCCTGTGCTTGATATTGATTCACCACAATGCCTTCAATTTGCAAGTTTGCATTGTGGTCATCCTGAGTTTCCAACACATTTTCAATCAAACTTTGCAAAGCACGTTTAGAAAAGACATCGCAGTCAAATGGAATGAGCACCCGATCTGCAGCAATTAAGGCAGAGAGCGTAAAAAAGTTAAACGCAGGCGGAGTATCAATAAATACACGGTCATATTGATCGGACAATTGCTGCAAGGCATCGCGCAGCTTGTAAATTTTATGTTTCGATTCAAGTGCATGTGCCAAGCCACCCAATTGCGGACTCGCAGGAATCACATCCAAATTTTTAAATGGCGACTGATGCACATAAGCTTCTAAACCTTTGCTGCGGTTTTTTAAAATTGAGCCTAAAGCATTGCCCAATAAACCTTTGGATTGATTTGCACCCAACACTTCTTCAAAATAATTTTCGATGTTGGGTTCCAGCGCTGGCTTGTCGGCAGAATAAGTGGCATCATCACCCAATAAGTACTGGCTGGAGTTGGCTTGCGGGTCAAGGTCAATCACCAAGGTTTTTAAACCCTGATGCGCACTGATTGCAGCCAAATTGACGGTAATACTGGATTTTCCAACACCACCTTTCTGATTAAACACCACACGTGTGCGCATTGCCGCCCCTCTTTTCAATTTTTGTTATGACATCACTTCAGTTTAACTGAGCTTTCAATATTCTTGCCAAATTATGTCTAACAATTCGCCAGTGCTCAAATATGCAGCCAATCTTTTGCCAATATTTACATACATTCAATGCTCGTGAGTTCACACCCACGAGCAACATCCACAATAAGATCTGCTGACTTAGCCAAAGCTTGGCTTTAACATCACCAAACCTAAAATGGCAAAAAATGCGACTAAGGCTAAGCCCCAACCAACACGGCGTTGAATCAACAAAATACTGTCATCTTTTTTATACGCTTTGATTAAAGATGACAGCATCACCAAAAATAAAATAATTTTGGCATAAAACCATGTTTCGACTTGAAAGTCTTTTAAAAACAAAGCAATGACACCTGTCACTACAATCAACGTCAGTGCTGAATGTTGCAATGCCACAAAGACTGTCCACGCTTTAGGATTAGGCGAGTTATTTTGTGTGCCCTTAAACAAAGTCATGGCACGTACAAACAGCACCAAAAATAATAAAGCCGCTGCAGCAACGTGAATGGTATTCAGCATTCCTAAATTTTCCATTTATTTCAATCCATTACGATGTTTTTGGTGCGTGGGCGCATTCTGGGCTGCTGGTGTCTTGTCCCTGCCATTCAGATGCAACAAAGGCATGAATCGCCAGTGCATGAATTTTATTTGGCGCAAGTAAGTCACCTACAGCAGCATAAATTTTTTGATGGCGTTGTACAGCGCGTAGCCCCTGAAAATCTTCACTCACCATCACCACTTTAAAATGCGACTCTTTACCCGGGAAATAACCGCCATGTCCTGCAGATTCATTCACTACCTCTAAATGGCTTGGATTGAAAACGGCTAAGCGTTGTAGCAACTGTTGTTCTAAGCTCATGCTTGTCTTTCCCCGAATGGTTTTTTAAAAGCTCTCTGAAGTATAACGTGTTCTGTGTAATTCGCAGCATCTTGCCGTGAGGATTCTTCGATTTACGATTTGAGTCACTTTTTATGATGAAATTTAAGCTGATTGCGGCTGTTTTTTCTAAAAATGTTGTTTATTTATTCAGTCAGTACAACGATATGCAAAAAATGATTGACCCTATTTTTGCATCATGTATTATACACCGCATGCGGGAATAGCTCAGTTGGTAGAGCACAACCTTGCCAAGGTTGGGGTCGCGAGTTCGAGTCTCGTTTCCCGCTCCAGATTCTAAAAGCCTCAGTTGAATGACTGGGGCTTTTTTATTGTTGTTTTATTCAATATTTTACTTCATAAGAAATTTTTATACTTAAAAAAGTAAGTTTACAAAAGTGCTCTTTCAAAACTGTGAACAAAAAACCGTGTAGATGATGCTCCAAAGTATCAATCATACAAGATAAAAAAAACTCCAAAACAAAAGATAGTATTAGCTACTACTAAGTGGCTTATGTTAAACAAGATCAGCTTGCCTAGATCCTAAATATTGATGCCGCGGAGCCTGTTAATAATTTCTGTCATTGCTTCTTAATAAAAAAGCAACTAATATGCTTCTTATACCACCAAAAAGCAATAAATATGTCTACACTAAATAAGTCTTTACTACAGCAAGTCAAAAAAAGACGAACCCTATTGGGTTTAAAGCAAGTTGATATGCAATCACGTACAGGCATTTCAAGACAGCAGTACCAAAAACTGGAAAGTCAAGGCAATCCTCGATTAGATACCTTAGAAATTATTGCGGCAGGACTAAATGCTCAACTGATGCTCATCCCAGATGATAAGGTTCATTTGATTAGACAATTATTGAATGATGAAATTAAAGTCACTATTGAAGATCAAGATGACTTAATGTCTAACCCATGGAAAGGTCTTCTCGGAGGAGAGTAATTAACTATAACTAAAAATATAGACAAATATTTGCATAAGTTCTCATTTTGTCTATGTCGATTCAGTAGTGGCAAGGTGGGTATTTATTAGAGATTTAAATGATTATCTTTTGTATTTTAGGTGAGTGTCTTGGTATATTAGCATCCATATCTATTGATTATCCAATCCCTTAACCTAGGCATGACTTTGTGAAATTAACACGCATTCATCACTGTAAAAATTTGAATGTGCAAAAGTACAAACAGCTTGAGAAACAAGCTGTTTTACTTGGTCGTATTCGTAGCGAGGTGTGGGCTAAATATGGTGCTATTTCAGGTTTGAATATCAGTGACAGAGCTATTCGTGATGCGTGGATGAAAGAAAGTCGTGACTTTGGTGTTTCTGCAAATGCGTGGAAAGAAACGCTACGTGATTGCGTAGGTGATATTAAAGCCTATCGAGAAGCATCAAAAGACAAAGTAAAGCAGGCGATCCGAAAACGCACCTCCTGTAATAATGAACAAAAAAGACTATACACCTTGCTTAAAAAAGATGAATGGATGACTGATAATTTCCTCCATCGTCAAATGCGTAATCACTTTAAGCATGGTGTTAATCACACACATAATCAAATTATTGTTCGTGCGGATATGTGTAAAACCTTTGAGTTAAATGGTCAATGTTGGCTTAAAGTACCAAGCCTAATCCCTCGACAAACCATTAAAATCCCATTAAATACGACTGTTGATTTTGCACCGCAAGGCACATTAAGAATTATTCTAAAAAATGGCAATATTGAAGTTCATTCAACCTATGATGCAGTTGAAACACAAGATTGTGGTCAGGAAACAGTAGGTGTTGATAAAGGGTACTCAGAAGCTTTTGTGGACTCTGATGGCGATGTATATGGGAGTGGTTTAGGTAAATTGATCTCAAGTGAATCAGACTACCTAAATCAAAAGTACAAACGTAGAAATAAGCTCAGAGCGATTTCTAAAGCCAAACCGCACAAGAAACAGAAAATTGAGTTAAATAATCTAGGTCGAAAAAAACTAGATAAGCGACAAGATACTCAAAAAGCAAAGCTCAAAACATTAATATTTACAGCAACTCACAAGTTGGTTGATAAAGCCA
>NZ_VOYT01000020.1:0-42825 GCF_013420145.1 Acinetobacter sp. YH12021 | reverse complement strand
AATTCATGCACGTGTAGCAGTCCTCAACAGATTTACGGAATTAGGTCGACCACTTACCCAAGTTACGCCTTAAATTTGGCTCAATTAGGGGCGCTTTGCATTTCAAATCTTTGTGCAACAAAGCCATAATATAATGAAATGTAATAAATAATAAAAAAGCCCGACTGAGGGGTGAGACAAATTTTGTATTTTTAAATCACATTAAAATTTAATATGAGAAAAGTACTATGATTTTTTACTAATTTAAAAGTTTGTTATACTTCGCATTATATAATAAAAACATATACGAACTCAAAAATGACAAGATCAACTTCGTTATACAAATTATTTATCAAAACACTAGAACAACAGATGTTCTCAAAAGAGATTGAGCAAATCTTAAAAGTTGTTGAAGGTATCACTACTCTATTGGTCAGTAGTCAATTAAAGAATGGCGATGAAATTATTGATACTTTTAACAATTCGGTGGCAATATGCATTTTTAAAGATCAATTAACATTTCAGAACTCTCTTAGTCATGACTAAACTATAAGGATTAAGATTATGAGAGGTTTTGCTATTCATAATGCACCAACTAATCATGGTGGTCGTATTCTAGCTACTCAGATAAGAAATTCTCAAATGGGCAATTCTTTTGTTAGAGCGGGCGATGGGCATTTCTGTCCAAGATGTAAATGTTGGTCTTCAGTGATTAAAAGCCATGACCATATTATCTTTGATGGTAAGCCAGTTGCTTATGTCGGGGATAAATTAACATGCGGTGCTATTATTCAGCCGCAACAGTCGCATGTTGTTGGTGGGAGTAATGCTAATTATCATATAGTTTCTAATCCTCAAACTGAGCAAACTCTGCCTATAAGTGCTCAACAGAATTTAATAAATAGTTTTACAAATAAGAGGAAGTATGAGAACTATTATATTGAGTTTAATAAAACCGATTATGTAAAATTTAAAACAGGAATTCCTCCATACGATGAAGATAAAAAAGGGCTATTTGGGAGTGTTTTACAAATAGTTTCAGGAGCATGTGATTTTATCGTTACATCTATTTTAAAGAAAAAGAATCTGTTTATAACAGTTTCATATCACCCGCCAGTTGTAAAACATGATGCAAATAAAATCACTCCTTATGCAACTCTAAGACTCTATAAAGAAAAAAATAGAAAATCTGAATTATTAAAAATACAAGAATTGAAGTCTGATGGTGGGGTTTGGAGTATTGAGCGAGGAAAAGAACCAGTAGGTTTCTGTAACATTACCTTGCCTGAGCCTGATTTACTCCTATTGAGGGTTGAATTAGATCTTGGATATGTATTGACGTTTAGCGGTGGAGTTGTTACCCCGATACCCAGTTTTACAACCCACAGCTTTACTTTAAATTCCGCAGCAAGGGAAGTTAGATGAAGAATTTTCTTATTTTTTTAACAGTCTTCTTGATATTCGGAAGCACTGCCTGCTCATCTAATGGACATAATACACATCATGGTGAAGTTGAACTCACTCAAGATAGTGAAGCTGCCCAGAGTCTTTCTGCAGAAGATCAATCTATTATAAAAAAATATAAAGATACGATTCATAATTTGAATTTTAGGGAAAGAGAACATGCTAATAAGGTAATGAAAGATAGTTTGTCTGAAATAAACAAAATTAAGAATGATTCCGAGCGAGAAAAGTTGCAAATGCAGATTTACTTAGCCACAGCCATGTATAAAGAAGCTTATGATTTAAATAGTAAAATGTTAAAAACTAGGTTTAGCGAAGCACGTTTACTGACTCAATGTGAGTTGAGCTATTACGCTAAAAAGCCTAAAAATGAATATGAAAAATGTTATGCCCAAGTAGCGTCATTGCTGGAAAAGACATTGAAAGTCACTCCTAAAAATGACTCTGAATATTTATATGGTGAGTGGGGGTACTTACTCGCGATGTATAAGGCAGGACATGAAGAATATAGACAAAAAATGGAAGATTTTATTCATTCTACTCAAGATAAAACGCTGAAATATCAGTTTGAAAGTTCTTATGAGTTGGCGATTGAACAGATCGCTAGTTACCAGTGATCTTTGTTGTATTGGTTTTCAGGAGTGCGTAAATACATCAACCTAACCCTACTGTTGTGATGTATGCAAAATTCTTAAAATACGAACAGAATCTTTAACGTCATACACGACAACATAGTGCGATGCACCACAAGTTCTCGAGTTCCATGGATGAGACCAGATCGCCCTTTAATGGCAGCGAAGAATGCTATACACGCACGACTTAAAAGGAGACATTTGGGGTATGAAGAGGGTATGAATAACACTGAGTATCTAAGCGTATTCACTCAGTCTCCTCCTCACACTTCTTACACTCCAGCATCACCCCCAACTTTTCCTTGCGCCCTTGCTCTGTGATTACCCACGGGCGGTTTTGCCACGGTGGATTATGCCGCACATGCTGCCCATGACCGCAGGCCAAATCTGCGACCCAATCATTTTCTTCATCTAAATGAAAATCAATAATCGCTTGTTGCATCGCATACTCCTAAGTGCATGATGATCGTGGATAAAGCGTTACGAAAATTGCAGCAAAACCAAAGCCAAACTCCGCTATACTTTTGCTTATTCAATTCTTCAAAAGAGCACCGAAATATGCGCGTACTTGTTGTGATGGATCCCATCGAAAGTGTCAATTTGAAAAAAGACTCAACCATGGCGATGTTATGGGCGGCAAGCCGTCGTGGGCATACCTTGGGCTATGCATTACAGCAAGACTTATATATTGATCAGGGCAAGGCATTTGGTCTGATTGCATCGCTCAAAGTCTTTGAAGATTATAACCATTATTACGAATTGGGCGAAAAACGCAAAGAATCCTTAGCTGATTATGATGTCATTCTCATGCGTAAAGACCCGCCTTTTGACATGAATTTCGTTTATACCACATATATTTTAGAGCAAGCTGAACGCGAAGGCGCATGGATCATCAACAAGCCGCAAAGCCTGCGTGACTGTAATGAAAAGCTGTTTGCGACTCAATTCCCAGAACTACAAGTTCCGACATTGGTCACTTCACAACAAAGCCTGATTCGTAAATTTATTCAGCAACATGGTGATGTGATCGTTAAACCGCTCGATGGCATGGGCGGCATGGGAATTTTCCGTTTGTACCAAGATGGGGTCAATATTGGCTCAACCATTGAAATTCTGACCAACAACGGCACTCAGCCAATCATGGCGCAGCGCTATATTCCAGAAATTGTAGATGGTGATAAACGCATCCTCATGGTTAATGGTGAGCCTGTGCCTTATTGTTTGGCACGAATTCCACAAAATGGCGAAGTGCGTGGCAACTTAGCTGCAGGTGGTTTAGGCGAAGCACGTCCATTGACTGAAAATGACAAAGCCATTGCCGCCAAAGTCGGGCCATTTTTACGTGAAAAAGGCTTGGTTTTTGTCGGATTAGATGTGATTGGCAACTATGTCACTGAAATCAACGTGACCAGTCCAACGTGTATTCGTGAAATTGATGCACAGTTTGGTACATCCATTGCCGATGATTTATTTACCGTACTTGAAGCAGGTCGTCCCAACTAAGTTTGGGCTTTATGCTCACTGTATCAATACAAAAGCCGTTTTCTATTTGAAAGCGGCCTTGTTTTTAGAGACGTGGATACAAAAAACAACTTAAACACTTTGCAAAATAGATCAATCAAAGCAGTAAAATTGAATAAAACTTAACATTTTCCGTAGATTAATAATAAAACTAGTTTAAACTTGAAAATCTGTAGAAAAAAACAATCAAGCACTTGGTGAAAAAAAGTAAATAACCTTTCAAGCCCATGCGTTTGTGATTACAATTGATAGCTTATACAAGATTTTTATTTGCCTTATTTTGAGTTGAAGAATTAAACCGTGACTGACGCACAGCAACAACAGCCTAAACATGTCATGATGATGGCCGCAGGTACAGGTGGACATGTTTTTCCCGCTTTGGCCGTCGCAAAACAATTACAGCAACAAGGGATTCAAGTGTCATGGTTGGCGACCCCAACGGGCATGGAAAATCGTCTGCTTAAAAATCATAATATCCCAATTTACCAAATTAATATTCAAGGTGTACGTGGCAACGGTTTGATCCGTAAACTGGCTGCACCATTTAAAATTTTAGGCGCAACGCTCAGTGCTGTGCGTTACATGAAGCAATTAAAAGTTGATGCTGTTGCAGGTTTTGGTGGTTATGTGGCAGGGCCGGGTGGCTTGGCAGCACGTGCTTTGGGTATTCCTGTGCTGATTCACGAACAAAATGCAGTTGCGGGTTTTACCAACACTCAATTGTCACGTGTGGCAAAAACCGTGTGTCAGGCTTTCCCAAATACCTTTCCAAACAGTAACAAAATTGTCACCACAGGCAACCCTGTTCGTGAAGAAATCACTGCGACCTTAAGCCCTGCATGGCGCTATCAGGAACGTGAAAAAGCAGGCTTGCCAATTCGTATTTTAATTGTGGGTGGTTCACTAGGTGCACAAGCCTTAAATGAATGTGTACCTGAAGCGTTAAAGCAACTAAATGTCGCTTTAGATGTTTATCATCAATGTGGGCAAAACCATGCCGATGCGACGCAGGCACGTTATGCACACAAGCCTGACCATTTACAGGTTGAGGTACAGCCTTTTATTGAAGATATGGCCAAAGCCTATAGTGATGCCGATTTAATTATTTGTCGTGCGGGCGCACTCACGGTAACCGAGGTCGCGACTGCAGGTGTTGCAGCAGTATTTGTACCATTGCCTAGTGCGGTGGATGATCACCAAACTGCCAATGCCAAGTTTTTAGCCGATCTTGGTGCAGCAAAAATCTGTCCGCAAGCTAGCATGACACCTGAAAGTTTAACAACATTATTAACCCCGTTAATGAATCGTCAATTGTTGTCTGAAATGGCGGTCAAAGCCCGTCAGCAGGCGCAGCCTGATGCAACTCAACACGTGGTTCGTCTTATTCAAGCATTGTTCGAGTAAAATATGTCTCCATCTACACCCGCTGATCAAGCGAAAAAATTAATCAAAGTGCCTGAAATGCGCCGTATCAAACACATTCATTTTGTGGGTATTGGTGGCGCGGGGATGTGTGGTATTGCCGAAGTCTTGAAAAACCAAGGCTATAAAGTGTCGGGTTCAGACATCAAAGCTTCAAAAACCACAGCGCAATTAGAAGAAAACGGCATCAAGGTTTATATTGGGCATGCGGCAGAGAATATTAAAGGCGCCAATGTGTTGGTGGTGTCTACTGCAATTGACCCAGAAAACCCAGAAATTAAAACAGCAATTGACACCCGTATTCCTGTGGTGCGTCGTGCTGAAATGCTGGGCGAGTTGATGCGTTACCGTCATGGTATTGCAGTCGCGGGTACACATGGTAAAACCACCACTACCAGTTTAATCACCTGTATGTTGGCCGAAGAAAACATGGATCCAACTTACGTGATTGGTGGTTTGCTAAACCGTACTGGGGTCAATGCAGCATTGGGTGCTAGCCGTTATATCGTGGCAGAAGCCGATGAATCTGATGCATCGTTCTTATTCCTAGAGCCAATGGCGGCTGTGGTGACCAATATTGATGCCGACCACATGGACACCTATGGTGGTAGTTTCGATACCTTAAAAGATACCTTTGTTCAATTTTTGCACAAACTGCCATTCTACGGTTTGGCTGTGGTGTGTGGTGATGATGCCAATATTCGTGAAATCATGCCGCGTATCGGGCGCCCTGTATTGACCTATGGTTTTAATGAAGACAACGATATTCGTGCCGTTGATGTTGATCAAGACGGTATGCGCACACACTTTACTGTACTGCGTAAAGACCGCGAACCGTTACGCGTGACGGTGAATCAACCGGGGCTGCATAACGTATTGAATGCCTTGGCTGCAATTGGAATTGCCACCGATGAAGGCGTTTCTGATGGTGCAATTTGCCGTGCTTTAGAAGGCTTTAGCGGTGTCGGTCGTCGTTTCCAAGTACAAGGTGAGTTTGCGGTAGCAGACGGCAATGTGAAATTGGTAGATGACTACGGACATCACCCGAAAGAAGTGGAAGCCACCATTAAAGCTGCGCGTCAAAGTCATCCTGATCGCCGTTTGGTGATGTTGTTCCAGCCACACCGTTTTAGTCGCACCCGTGACTGTTTTGATGACTTTGTGGAAGTGTTGTCACAAGTCGATCAATTGTTATTGCTCGATGTTTATCCTGCGGGTGAAAAACCAATTGTTGGCGCAGATAGCCGTACTTTGGCACGCAGTATTCGTTTGCGTGGTCAGGTTGAGCCAATTTTGGTCGATCCAAATGACGGCAACCTACCGAATATTGTGAAACAAGTGTTACAGGCCAATGACTTGTTATTGACCCAAGGTGCAGGTAATGTGGGGGCGATTTCAATCGAGCTTGCACAAAACCATTTATATTTAAAATAATCACAACCTGTGATGTTTGAATTTGATCGACCAGTTTAAAGTTTAAGGATATAAACGTGTCAAATGCTTCAAAGTTCGGCAAAGTTGCCGTGTTATTGGGTGGAAAATCTGCTGAGCGTGAGGTTTCTCTAGACAGCGGTCAAGCAGTACTCGAAGCACTGCTACGTTCTGGGGTCAATGCAGAAGCATTTGATCCACAAACACGTAGCGTGACCGAATTGGTCAATTATGATCGTGCCTTTATTGTGTTACACGGGCGCGGTGGTGAAGATGGTCAAATTCAAGGTGTTTTGGAATGGTTGAATATTCCATACACGGGTACGGGCGTGCAAGGTTCAGCCATTGGCATGGACAAAGTGAAGACCAAGCAAATTTGGCAAGGTTCTGACTTGCCAACTGCGCCATATCGTATTGTTAGCAAAGATTCCAATATTGAAGACGTGGTTGCCGAATTGGGTTTACCACTCATCATCAAGCCTGTACATGAAGGTTCAAGTATTGGCATGAGCAAAGTCGAAAAAGTAGAAGACTTTGCCGATGCTGTAGCGAAAGCAACTGCACATGACGCTATTGTTATGGCTGAAAAATGGATTACAGGACGTGAATTTACCATCGTGCTGTTAAATGGTCAGGCTTTACCGATTATTCGTTTAGAACCACCGAAAGATGTGGCGTTCTATGATTATGAAGCCAAATATCAACGTAATGATGTGCAATACGGTATTCCGTGTGGTTTAAGCACTGCCGAAGAGCAACAGTTACAAGCTTTGGCATTACGTGCCTTCCAAGCCGTGGGTGCAAGTGGCTGGGGTCGTATTGATGCCATGCAAGATGAGAACGGCAATTTCTGGCTATTGGAAGTGAATACCGTGCCGGGAATGACCAGCCACTCTTTAGTTCCGAAAGCGGCAAATGCAGTCGGCTATAGTTTTGATGAGCTGTGTGTGGCAATTTTGGCACAAACCCTTACAGGTGAAGCACACTAAATATGGCTCAACTTCCTGCATCCTTGCGCCGTAAACGGGCAGCGATTACCTCGATTCATGACAAACCGCCAACAGCCAAAGAAAAGCTGATTCATTTTGGCGGTTGGGTAATGCTGTGCGTTGCGGTGCTCGTGTTGGCAGTGGGTGCGTACGGGCTATACAAAGTCATGACCGATGCACAAATTGCCAAGCTAGATGTAGTGGGTACACGTTCAGATGCGGAACACCGCCAAGTGATGACGCATGTGAACCCTGTAATGACCAAGAACTATTTCACCTCTGACCTAGAGCAAATCCGCGATACCGCTTTGGAGTTGTCTTGGGTAGATCGAGTGGTGGTTTCACGTGCGTGGCCGAATGCTATTCGTGTGCGGGTTATGCCGCGTCATCCAATTGCACGTTGGGGGACAGGTCGTTTGCTCAGTGACAGCGGTGAAGTCTTTACCGAGGTCACGCCACAAAATAATCAACATTTACCGTTATTACACGGGCCAACGCATCAATCTAAAATGATGATGCGTCGTTATAATGAAATTAACCAATTATTCTTACCCGTCAACGATCGTTTAAAAGAACTATATTTAACAGAACGTATGACGTGGTTTATGCAGTTTGATTCAGGTCTACGTGTTATTGTAGATAAAGATCAAACCATGAGTAAGCTGCAGCGCTTGGGGCATCTTGCACAAAGTGATTTGAAACCTGTATGGTCTAAAATATCCGCCATCGATTTGCGTTATCGCAATGGTTTAGCCATTCAATGGAAAAACTCAATTCCGCCAAAAATTGCAAATGGTCACTTTGTTGTAACGATTGATGACACAAGCATTGCAGAGGGAATAAGAGCAAAGCCATAATATTGGGCTTTAAAAAAATAGAGGCATTAAGCCATAAATTAAACATACTGGTAATGGTAGTGAATAAATGAGTGAAGCTGTTCCCTCGGTTGTTGCGATTGACATTGGGACGCACAAAGTTTCAGTTTTGATTGCTAAGGTCCATGCGCCAGACAATATCCAAGTCATTGGTATGGCCACCGCACGTAATCGAGGCATGAGTAAAGGAAAAATTGTCAGTCTCGATAAAGTGATTACTGCAATTAAAAATGCCGTGCAAGAAGCAGAAGATATGGCGGAATGCCGTGTGCATTCGGCATGGATTTCTATTCCTAGTGCAGAACTAAAAAGCTTTTATGCTTCAGGTCGCACACCTATTGAAAGTAGTGATCACACCATTACCACCAGTGAAGTGGTACGCGCCTTGGACTTGGCCAAAGCCAGTCACCTCACCTCAGACCATTATTTGGTGAGTGCAGTACCACTCGGTTTCGATTTAGATGATTCGGGTGAATGGGTACAAAACCCAATTCGTATGTCAGCACATAGCATGACGGGGCATTATCAATTGATGATGTTGCCTATTAGCACCATGCAGAATTTAGACCGTGCTTTAAAAGGTGCCAATATTGGTGTCGAAAAAATGGTGGTGTCAAATTTAGCCACTGCAGAAGCCAGTCTGCTTAAAGATGAAAAAGAATACGGTGTGTGTCTGGTAGATATTGGCGCAGGCACGACCAGTATTGCGGTTTATTTAGATGGACGTTTGGCCTTGGCGCACACTTTGCAACGTGGTGGTGAACATGTCACCCGCGATATTGCAGCGGTGTTACAAACCACAACTGAAGAAGCTGAACGGATTAAGCTATTGTATGGCTGTGTAGATATGAAAGTGGTCAAACCTGATCACATGATTCAGATTCAGGGCATTGATGGGCCGCAAACCATTAGCCGTATTGAACTGGCGGAAATTATTATTGCGCGTTATGAAGAAATTTTTGCACAAATTCGTCAGGAACTCGAAAAGAGCGGTGCCATTCATGGTTTATATCATGGTGTGGTTTTGGCGGGTGATGCCTCACAAATTGAAGGCATGATCAGCTTGGTACGTCGTATGTTGGGTGTTTCGGCACACTTGGGGAATCATCCTTCACAAGTTTATGCCGATGAACCGCATCAGGCCGCCTTACGCCGTTCACAATATGCAACAGCTTCAGGCTTATTGCTTTATAGTCAAAACTATACTCAAGACACGATTGTAGAACATGAAGACCCTGAAACCTTATCGGTTTGGGGGCGTGTCGGACGGGCATGGTCTGGCTTGAACGAAAAGTTAAAATCTATTTTTTAGTTGAGTTTTTTGGGAATATTGTTAGGAAGTTGTACGGATCATCACTGGTACTTGACAAGCCAGAAGTTGAACAGCATTCTTAAAAATAATTTTTATGAAGATCAAGGCAGTATACGGGCTTAAGTGACTGCCAATAACGTATTAGGAAATCTAAAGGTCATGGCCTCATTTGAATTTATAGATGATCAAACCGATAGCAACGGTCAAGCCCGTTTCACTGTGTTTGGTGTGGGTGGTGCAGGTGGTAACGCTGTGCAGCACATGCTTGAGTCGGATATTCAGGGTGTAAAATTTGTTTGTGCCAATACGGACAAACAAGCATTGGATCGCATGAATTCGCAATTCAAAATCCAGCTAGGTGAGCAAAGCACACGTGGTTTAGGCGCGGGCGGTGATCCTCAAGTGGGTCAAACTGCAGCGGAAGAAAGCCGCGAGCTGATCTGTCAGCAACTTGAAGGCACAGACATGGTGTTTGTGACTGCAGGGATGGGCGGTGGTACAGGTACAGGTGCTGCGCCAGTTGTGGCTGAAATTGCCAAAGAAATGGGCATTTTGACTGTTGGTGTGGTGACTACGCCATTTAACTTTGAGGGTAAGCGTCGCTTACTTTCTGCGGAAAAAGGGATTGCGGCATTAGAACAGCATGTAGACTCTTTAATCATTATTCCAAACCAGCGTTTAATGAAAGTTTACCGCGACATTTCAATGAAAGATGCGTATAAAAAAGCCGATGACGTTTTGTTGAACGGTGTACGCAGTATTTTTGATTTGGTGGTACGTCCAGGCCACATCAACCTAGACTTTGCTGACTTGAAAACTGCGATGAGCACGCGCGGTTATGCGATGATGGGTGTTGGTTCAGGTCGTGGTGAAAACCGTGCGCGTCAAGCGGCTGAACAAGCGATTCGTAGCCCATTGCTCGATAGCGTAACCATTGCCAATGCCAAAGGCTTGTTGATTAACGTAACGGGTGGTGATGATGTGACCTTCGGTGAAATCGAAGAGATCATGGACGTGATTCATCAACTTTCAGATACCGAACAAACCCAAGTATTCTACGGTACGGTATTTGATCCTGAAGCGCGTGACGAAATTAGCGTGACTGTTATTGCTACTGGTTTAGCGCGTAACACAGGCGATACACCAGAGCCTGCAAAACGCACCGTGACACAAACCACTTCTGCAGCACCAACAGCGGCAGTAGAAGAAGATGATGTGCCTGCAATTCAGCGTCAGCAGGCAGAAACTGCGCCTGCAATTAGTGCGACAACAACATCAGGCTCTGCGCGTCCAACGCCAATGAGTATTCAAGACTATTTGAAAAATCAGCAGCGTAAATAAGCCAAGATCCTCAATTTCATTGTGTGATCGGGAAAAGGCAGTTTTAAACTGCCTTTTTTGTTTTTTATCAATGGCTAAATATGCTAACGTATAGCGGTTTTAAAATTTAGATGAATTGAGAACATGCTGAAACAACGTACCCTACAACGTGTCGTCAAGGCGAGCGGTATTGGTCTGCACAGTGGTCAAAAAGTATTGATCAACTTTGTGCCGCATCATGCCGATGGGGGAATTGTGTTTCGTCGTATCGATTTAAATCCGCCTGTCGATATTCCAGCCGATGCCATGCTGATTCAAGAAGCATTTATGTGCTCGAATTTGGTTCAGGATAATGCCAAAGTTGGCACTATTGAGCATGTTATGAGTGCAATTGCAGGGTTGGGCATTGATAACTTGATTATTGAAGTGTCTGCCTCTGAAGTGCCCATTATGGACGGCAGTGCAGGGCCTTTTATTTATTTGTTGATGCAGGGTGGTTTAAAAGAACAGGATGCTGCGAAAAAGTTCATCAAAATTTTAAAACCTGTAGAAGCTTTAATTGACGATAAACGTGCGGTGTTCAGTCCGCATGAAGGTTTTCAGCTCAATTTCACCATCGACTTTGATCATCCTGCCTTTAAAAAAGAATATCAGTCTGCCACCATCGATTTTTCTACAGAAACCTTTGTCTATGAAGTCAGTGGCGCACGTACTTTTGGCTTTATGAAAGATTTGGACTATTTAAAAGCCAATAATTTGGCTTTGGGTGCGAGTTTAGATAATGCCATTGGGGTAGATGATACAGGCGTGGTCAATGAAGAAGGTTTGCGCTTCTCGGACGAGTTTGTACGGCATAAAATTTTAGATGCTGTGGGGGATTTGTACTTGCTTGGACATCAAATTATTGCCAAGTTTGATGGTTATAAATCAGGACATGCCTTAAATAATCAGTTATTACGCAATGTTCAGAGCGATCCAAGCAGTTATGAAATTGTAACATTTGATGACATAAATTCTTGCCCGATCACTTTTGTGCATGTGACATAAGTCATTGTCTTTTCTTACTACGTTATAATGTAACAACAATAATATGTGAATTTCATCACAAATTTGAGCACGAGTTTTTGGTGTTTTCTGCAAACAATTATTTTTTATTGCTTGCCAAACGTAACAAAGCTTGGCTAAGCTTAGGGTCGCTCACAAAGTCAGCAGCACCTCGTAACATATCTTGAGTTTCTGGACTAAGTGTTCTTAAAGGCTTTTCGCTTTTTGGGGGCGTTTGAGATTCAACTCTTAAACGAACTTGAATTTTTTGTATGTCTTTCAGTTCATGCAGTTGTGACAGTTGAGTAATGTATTGCTTTTGCAAATAAGCAAGTTGACTGACCATCGCTTGATTCGTTCCAGTAATGGTTAAGACACCTTGTTGATAACAAACCACCTGCCATTGCTCTGGTTGCGGCAGTAAAGGTTGAATAAGTTTGCCAAGTTTCTGCCATGCAGCAACTTGGGTTGAGAGAAACGTTAGGTTTCCTGTTTTTATGTGTTTTCTTGTTTGTTGAAAGAGATTCACAGGTTCGGACATACATCATTCCTTCATGTTTATGCCCTAATCTTATGCGCTCCTTTCAGTAGATATCAAGGAAGAGATCACAAGGAACTTCAAGTAAGAACAGTTAAGAGGTTTTTTTATGCATTCGCGCCGTATTTTATTAGCGTTTTCACTGGCAGCTTCGGCAGCATCTGTCGCATTTGCTGATTTAGTTGAGTTAGATTCTCAAAATTCATCGACTGATCGTATTGAGCAATTAACCCGCACCTTGTCACAAGGTTCTTATACAGAAACACAAGACATTGATGTTCCTGCACAAACGCAGATGACCGTTAAGCTTCGTGAAAAGACTACAGAATTAAACAATGCGTCTTTAGCAAAAAAATACGGTACCAATACCAACACCCGTTTTGCTTCTTCAAATCCTTATGCTTGGTTAGTGTCACATCCATTACCAAATGCACGTATTAGCTCGAACTATGGCGGTCGTGTCATGAGTGGTCGTGCTGAAAACCATTCAGGCTTAGACCTTGCTGCACCAAGCGGTACTCCAATTTATGCGACTGGCCCAGGTATTGTGACCAAGTCAGGCTGGGGCACAGGTTATGGTCAATATGTAGAAATTAACCACGGTAATGGTTATATCACGCGCTACGCACACGCTTCACGTTTAATTGCACGTGTGGGTGACCGTGTAGATGCAGGCGAACATATTGCCAACGTAGGTTGTACAGGTCGTTGTACAGGTCCTCACTTACATTATGAAGTAGTGAAAGATGGTCAACGTAAGAACCCTTCTACCTATTTAGCAATGTTGCCGTAATGTTTTGGCTAGAAATTCATGCTCTAGCCACACTCACTGTAAACTACACGCGAACTACAAATTAAAACATGAAATTAAAGCGGCAAAGGTCGCTTTTCTTTATACTCACGTTTTAGCTTTTAGCGAAATCTAGTGAGACATTTCAGACATCAACTTATCACCTAAAAAAATAATAACACGCAGTATCTGCTTTATTGTATAAAAAACCGCCTAAATTGGCGTTTTTTTGTTATTTGCTGTAAGAAAGTGTCAATCACTATTTATTTTCTAAATAGTATGCAGGATACGCATTTAAGATTAGCCATATCTACTAAAGTCTAAATTATGATACATATAAAGCATACGATTAGGCTTAGGAATAGTGAATTATGGCGTTTTACGGTGATACGGACTCACAAGAAACCCAAGAATGGCAAGACGCCTTTGATGCTGTGTTACAACATATGGGTACTGAACGGGCAGCATTTTTACTCGAAAAACTGTACCAACGTGCAATTGCAAAGCATGTACCCATTCAGCGATTAAATACTCCTTACCTCAATACCATTTCAGTGGAAGAACAACCTGCCATGCCGGGCGATCAGGATATGGAGCGTCGTATTCGCGCCCTGATTCGCTGGAATGCGTTGGCAATGGTATTGCGTGCCAATAAAACAGGTGATGATTTAGGTGGTCACCTTGCAAGTTTCGCATCTTCAGCAACATTGTATGATGTTGGTTTTAACCATTTCTTCCGTGCCAATAGTGATCATTTTGGCGGTGATATGATCTACTACCAAGGTCACTGTGCACCCGGTATTTATGCCCGTTCATTTTTAGAAGGGCGTTTAACCGAAGATCAATTGAATAATTTCCGCCGTGAAGTGGGCGGTAACGGTTTACCTAGCTATCCACATCCTTATTTAATGCCTGACTATTGGCAGTTCCCAACGGTATCAATGGGTCTGGGTCCAATCATGTCAATTTATCAGGCACATATTCAAAAATATTTAATGAACCGCGGTTTAATTAAAGAAGAAGACCGTAAAGTCTGGGCATATCTAGGCGATGGTGAAATGGATGAGCCAGAAAGTTTGGGTGCAATTTCACTGGCAGGTCGTGAAAAGCTAGATAACCTGATTTGGGTGGTGAACTGTAACTTACAGCGTTTAGATGGCCCTGTACGCGGTAACGGTAAAATCATTCAAGAACTTGAGTCGTTATTCCGTGGCGCAGGTTGGCGCGTGATTAAAGTGGTCTGGGGGCGTCATTGGGATGCTTTATTGGACAAAGACGACACAGGTGCATTAAGAGCCATCATGGAAGAAGCGGTGGATGGCGATTATCAGCGCTTGCAAGTGAAAGGCGGTGCATACGCCCGTGAGAAATTCTTTGGTAAATATCCTGAAGCCAAAGAATTAGTCAAAGATTTAAGCGATGAAGATATTGATAATCTGAACCGTGGTGGTCACGACCCGTACAAAGTATTTGCGGCGTATGCAGAAGCGACCAAAGCTAAAGGTCAGCCAACGGTCATTTTAGCCAAAACTGTCAAAGGTTATGGTTTGTCTGATGAAATTGAAGCGGTGAACAAAACCCACCAAATCAAAAAAATGCAGTTGGATTCTTTAAAATATGTACGTGACCGCTTCAACTTGCCATTTAGCGATGAGCAACTTGAAGAAGTGCCGTTCTATCGTCCAAGTGAAAATTCGCCTGAATTGAAATATATGAAAGCGCGTCGCGAAGCGTTGGGTGGTTATTTGCCTGCGCGTCGTAAAGACAGCGAAGCTTTACAAATTCCTGAATTATCAGTTTTCGATTCAGTCTTGGCAGGTTCAGGTGGCAAAGAACAATCGACCACTATGGTGATGGTGCGTTTGATTTCTGCCCTGCTCAAAGAAAAAGCCATTAAAGACCGTGTGGTACCCATTGTACCCGATGAAGCACGTACTTTCGGTTTAGAAGGCATGTTCCGTCAACTGGGTATTTATGCCGCACATGGGCAAAAATACACCCCTGAAGACCAAGAACAATTGATGCATTATCGTGAAGCCAAAGACGGTCACATGCTGCAAGAAGGCATTAACGAAGCAGGTGCAATGAGTGCTTGGGCAGCTTTGGGTACCAGTTATTCGACCAATAACTTACCAATGATCCCAATGTATATGTATTACTCCATGTTTGGTTTCCAACGTATTGGGGATATTGCATGGGCGGCAGGTGATGCACAGGCGCAAGGTTTCTTGTTGGGTGCCACTGCAGGACGTACCACACTCAATGGTGAAGGCTTGCAACACCAAGATGGTCACTCGCATATTTTAGCCAATACCATTCCAAACTGTGTGTCTTATGACCCATGCTTTGGTTATGAGCTTGCCGTGATTGTGCATGATGGTTTGCAACGCATGTATGTCAATCAGGAGCGCGTGTTCTATTACCTCACCGTAATGAATGAAAACTACGAGCATCCTGAAATGCCACAAGGTGTGGAAGAAGGCATTAAGCGCGGCATGTATTTACTGCAGGAAGATGAAAAAGCCACGGTTCAATTGCTAGGTTCAGGTGTGATTTTGCGTGAAGTCATCAAAGCGGCGAAAATCTTGCGTGAAGAGTATCAAATCCACTCGAATGTCTACAGTGTGACCAGTTTTAATGAATTGGCGCGTGATGGTATGGCGTGTGAAGAATACAACCGTTTGCATCCATTGGCTGAAGAAAGCAAAGAGCCGTGGATCTCACAACAGTTACGTGGCAAAGATGGCATTGTCGTGTCTGCTACCGATCACATGCGCGCCTATAGCGAGCAAATTCGCGGTTACTTGCCAGACAATCGTCCATTTGTTGCCTTAGGTACCGATGGTTATGGTCGTTCCGATACCCGCGGTAACTTGCGTAGCTACTTTGGGGTCGATGCTGCACACATTGTGGTAGCCACCTTGAAAAAACTGGCTGATGAAGGCGAAGTCGATGCGCGTTTGGTCAAAGATGCAATCTCGACATTTGAGTTAGATACAGATCGTCCTGTCGCGTGGGCACCGCAAGCGGTTCCTGAAGTACAAGCGGTTGCTGACTACAAAGAGGAGCACTGATCATGCAAATTCAAACGCCTGATATTGGTGTCGATAAAGCCACTGTTGCAGATATTCTTGTCAAAGTTGGCGACACGATTGCAGTTGATGACAGCATTGTCCTATTGGAATCAGACAAAGCCTCTGTTGAAGTACCCAGCACCGTTGCAGGGGTGGTGAAAAGTATTTTGGTACAACAAGGCGATGAAGTGACTGAAGGTGCGGTGCTGATTGAGTTGGAAACTGAAGCTCAAACGGCAGCTGCTACAGAAGTTGCTGCACCGCAAGCCCAAGTAGATGCTGCACCGAAGCAAGATGCTGAACCAGTGATCGCTGCAGAACCAAGCTCAGCGACATCAAACACTGCGCAAGAAGTAGATGTACAAGTACCTGACATTGGCGTGGAAAAAGCCGTTGTTGGGGAAATTTTAGTACAAGTCGGCGATGCGATTGATGTTGATCAAAGCATTATTGTGGTGGAGTCGGACAAAGCCACAGTAGAAGTGCCGAGTACGGTGTCGGGTACAGTTACCGCTATCCAAATCAATACGGGTGATACCGTAAAAGAAGGTGTGGTGATTCTGAAAGTGAAAACCGCCGCTGCTGCAGTCACACAGGTGGAAACACCTCAAGTGGCATCAGCAGAAGCGGCTGCTGCAACAGCGAGCGCAGCAACTGCATCTGCACCACAAACAACAGCATCAGCACAGGTTGAAGTCGCAGTGCCTGATTTAGGGGTCGATAAAGCCACAGTGGCAGAAATTTTGGTACAAGTAGGTGATACAGTTGCCGCTGACCAAAGTTTGATTGTGGTGGAATCAGACAAGGCTACGGTAGAAGTGCCAAGTACTACTGCAGGCGTGATTCAAGCGATTCATGTAGAATTAGGACAAAGTGTTGCGCAGGGCAATGCATTAGTGACGATAGTAACTGCAAGCGCAGCTGCACCAACAGCAGTTGCAGCAGCTCAAGTTGCCTCTGCACCAAGTACATCGCCAGCAGTCAGTGCTGCATCTACAGCACAAACCACGACAGTTGCAGCAAGCGCGCATACGAATGTAGACAAATTGAGTAAGGCGCAACATGAAGCCAATGCAAAAGTGTATGCAGGCCCTGCTGTGCGTAAACTGGCACGTGAGTTGGGTGTTGTTTTAGCAGATGTAAACGCCACTGGCCCACATGCGCGTGTACTCAAAGAAGACTTGAAGGCTTATGTCAAAGCGCGTCTTACTGCGCCGCAGACTGTTCCTGTCGCTGCTACAACACAGCAAGTTACAGGTTTGCCAAAGCTACCTGACTTTAGTGCATTTGGTGGTGTGGAAGAAAAAGATTTGACGCGCTTACAACAAGTGTCAATTCCGCAATTGTCCCTGAACAATTACATCCCACAAGTCACGCAATTTGATTTGGCCGATATTACCGAGCTAGAAGCGTGGCGCGGTGAATTGAAAGCCAACTTCAAAAAAGAAGGTGTCAGCCTGACCATTTTGGCGTTCATTGCCAAAGCAGTAGCGCATTTGCTGAAAGATGAGCCATATTTCGCTGCGCATCTGGCAGACGATCAAAAGTCTGTGCTGCTGCGTAAAGAAATCCACATGGGCATTGCGGTGGCAACCCCCGATGGTTTAACCGTGCCTGTACTACGTAATCCAGATCAGAAATCGATTAAACAAATTGCGATTGAACTGGGTGAGTTGAGTCAAAAAGCGCGTGATAAAAAGTTGTCGCCTAAAGATTTACAAGGTGCAAACTTTACCATCACCAGTTTAGGTTCGATTGGCGGTACGGCATTTACGCCGTTGGTGAACTGGCCGCAGGTTGCGATTTTGGGTATTTCACCAGCGACCATGCAGCCTGTCTGGAATGGTGAAGGTTTTGATCCGCGCTTGATGTTGCCGTTGTCATTGTCGTATGACCATCGGGTGATTAATGGTGCAGATGCAGCACGTTTTACCCATAAACTGACCCAGTTGTTGGCAGATATTCGTAGCTTGCTGCTCTAAATTCAGAAAAGCTTTATAAAACCCTGCTACGGCAGGGTTTTTTTGTCAGTGCCGTTACTCGGCTAAATTTGCTTAACCGCAGTATTCCGTTTAGAATAGCTTTACTTCATTGGGGAGTAGCCGCTTTTTACTGATCTCTGTTCAAACTGAATGCAGTAAAAAGGTGATGGTCAACATATTTGTTCCACAGAACATGGTCATCATAGCAAAGAACCAAGTCTGCTTTTTCAAGCTTTCTTTTGTTGGCAAGACCTTTGATTTATCACTCTGCAGATTTTGGCTAGCAGGAGGGATAGGTCATTGGTATGTGTGCTAGCCAGAGAAAAACATCATGTATGAATTCCTCATCTCGACTGCCATTGTCGCCTTAGCCGAAATGGGTGATAAAACCCAACTACTGGCTTTATTACTCGCGGCACGTTTTCGTAAACCTGCTCCAATCTTGGTTGCTATTTTACTGGCAACACTCATTAACCACGGACTTTCTGCAGTTTTAGGGCAGTGGATTACCACGGTACTTAGCCCAGAAATTTTATTGTGGATTTTATCTTTAGGTTTTATTGGCATGGCGATTTGGATGCTTATTCCAGACCAGCTAGATGATGAAACTGAAAGCATCAACAAGTGGCAAAAATACGGGGTATTTGGCGCGACCTTTGTATTGTTCTTTTTGGCAGAAATTGGCGATAAAACTCAAATTGCCACAGTGGCTTTAGCCGCACGTTATGACAGCGTGTTTTGGGTCATGCTTGGAACCACTTTGGGGATGATGCTGGCCAATGCACCTGCGGTATTTATTGGTAATAAATTAGCGACCCGATTGCCAATTGCTTTAATTCATAAAATTGGTGCACTGATTTTCCTAATTATTGGTGTGTCGACTTTGGCGCAACATTATTTATTCTAAACTATTCATTAAAATGCATAAATCCTGAGCAAATTGCTCGGGATTTGTTTATTTGAATGCTGCTGCAATTCACTGATATTTCAGGTAATCTGAGCCATTTTATTTATTGTAACTTTCCATAAATAGCTATATGTTATTCAATGATAGAAAATCTATTTTTAAAATGAAAAAATTGGGGATTGGTTATGGCATTTGACCGTACAACATCGCAGGTCTTATTTGATAATGGGACACATAAATGTATTAGTTTTACCAGTTTGGTCAAAGGTGAAGGTGTTCAGGCCAACCAATTTCTGATCATTGATAATAACCGTGCCGCAGTGCTAGACCCAGGTGGCGACCTGACCTATGTACCACTGACCATGGAATTAAACAAATATACCCGTTTGACCAATCTTGACTATGTCATGGCATCGCACCAAGACCCAGACATCATCACTTCAATGCCGCGTTGGTTGGTCTATACCGAAGCGAAAATTGTAGCGTCAAAATTATGGGCGCGTTTCTTGCCGCACTTGAGCTCATCTTTTATGAGCGACCGTATGAAAGGCAACTGGTTAGATCGTTTGGTGGAACTGCCAGATGAAGGTCAGGCAATTCCTTTGGGCGAGTCTAAAATTATTGCTGTGCCTGCGCATTTCTTACACTCTGTTGGTAATTTCCAGTTTTATGATCCTATCGCCAAAATTTTATTTTCTGGTGATATGGGTGCGTCAATGGTGGAAGATGCTTTAATTCCATTGACTGATTTTGCTGCGCATATTCCTGCGATGAAAGGCTTCCATCAGCGCTATATGTGTTCCAATAAAGTGATTCGCCTCTGGGTGAATATGGTACGCACCATGGACGTTGAAATGATTGTGCCGCAACACGGTACGCCATTTGTGGGCAAAGAACAGGTGAATCAATTCTTAGACTGGATTGAAACATTGGAATGTGGCGTCGATTTGATGGATGAACACGTTTTTAGCTGCCCTGAATAAGCGACAAAAAAAGCTGAAAAAACTGTAAAAAAAACTTGAGTGCAAAAACAACTTTTTTTAAGATTTTCGCCCAAAAACGATTTTTTTGATGACGAGAACTTAACGAATGTTGTCTCAAGTACCTACAGCAGATGCCTGCTTAAGCTGCGGCGCGTGTTGCGCTTATTTCCGTGTTTCATTTTATTGGGCTGAAGGCATGAATATGCCTGAGCACTACACGGAACCAGTAACAGCAGTCTATTCATGCATGTGTGGTACCAATCAGAGTCAGCCGCGTTGTGTCGCTTTAGAAGGTGAAGTTGGACAGCAAGTGAGCTGCGGGATTTATGAATTACGCAGCAGCTCTTGTAAAGAAGTGCAAATTGCCGATGATCAATGCAATAAAGCACGTCGTGCGCATAACATGATTCCATTTGTGCAAGTCGATCCAGCCATTTCTGTGAATGATGATGACTTCGATCAAGTGGTTTAATGGTGCTTTAAGTTGTTGATCGCAATCCAGATTGAAAAAGCAAAGCTGCGGCTTTGCTTTTTTTTACAGCTAATTTTGGATAAATAGCCAATCATGGTTCACATTGAAGCGGCTTTATCTGCCTGAAAAATGAAACATCGCAAGTTTTAAACCTGCACGGCTAAAAAGCAAACTAAGGATGAAAACTTCAATTTTTAGATGAAAATTACCGATTTTTTCATGTCGCATCCCCCAGAAGGGCAGAATAAAAAATATTTCTTAGAGAACAAATGAAATTTGTGCCCAGATTTGTTTATAATGGCTCACGGAAATTACCAGTGAGACTGTTATGCTGACCATCGTTCAAGAAGCGTTAACCTTCGATGATGTCTTATTACTCCCTGCCTATTCTACTGTTCTCCCAAAAGATGTCTCCTTAAAGACACGTTTTACGCGCGGCATTGACCTGAATATTCCTTTGGTTTCAGCAGCAATGGATACGGTGACTGAATCTCGTATGGCAATTGCGATGGCGCAAAACGGTGGTATTGGTATTTTGCATAAAAACATGGACATCGTTGCGCAAGCAGCCGAAGTGCGCCGTGTGAAAAAATTTGAAGCGGGTATGGTGAAAGACCCGATTACCGTAACGCCAGAAACTACAGTACGTGAATTGATTGCGCTGACTCAAGCCAATAATATTAGCGGTGTACCTGTGGTAAAAGATGGCAAAGTTGTCGGTATTGTGACAGGACGTGATACACGTTTTGAAACCAACCTTGAGCAACCTGTCAGCAACATCATGACAGGTCAAGATCGTTTAGTGACAGTACGCGAAGACGAATCTAAAGAAAACATTCAAGCTTTATTGCAACAGCATCGTATTGAAAAAGTCTTGGTGGTAAATGACCAGCAGGAATTAAAAGGCTTAATTACGGTCACTGATTTCCGTAAAGCAGAATTATATCCAAACAGCTGTAAAGATGACTTAGGTCGTTTACGTGTGGGTGCTGCAGTGGGTACAGGCGCAGAAACGCCAAGCCGTGTAGAAGCATTGGTTGAAGCAGGTGTCGATGCGATTGTGGTTGATACTGCACACGGTCACTCTGCAGGCGTAATTGAGCGTGTACGTTGGGTAAAAGCTAACTATCCACAAGTTCAAGTAATTGGCGGTAACATTGCAACTGGCGATGCTGCTTTGGCATTGTTAGATGCAGGCGCAGACGCAGTGAAAGTGGGGATTGGCCCAGGTTCAATCTGTACCACACGTATTGTGGCAGGTATTGGTATGCCGCAAATCTCTGCAATTGACGCTGTTGCCAATGCATTGAAAGAACAGATTCCATTAATTGCCGATGGTGGTATTCGCTTCTCTGGTGATATGGCCAAAGCGATTGGTGCAGGTGCAAGTACCATTATGGTCGGTTCATTGCTTGCAGGTACTGAAGAAGCACCGGGCGAAGTTGAATTCTTCCAAGGTCGTTACTACAAAGCATACCGTGGTATGGGTTCATTGGGTGCAATGGCGGGTGCAACAGGTTCTGCAGACCGTTATTTCCAAGACTCGAAAGCAGGTGCAGAAAAACTTGTACCAGAAGGCATTGAAGGTCGTGTACCGTACAAAGGCCCAATGGGCAACATCGTGCATCAGATGATGGGTGGTTTACGTTCATCTATGGGTTATACAGGTTCTTCAACTATTGAAGATCTACGCCAAAATGCTAAATTCGTGAAAATTACTGCAGCAGGTATGCAGGAATCTCACGTGCATGATGTGACGATTACTAAAGAAGCGCCGAACTATCGCGTTGGTTAATATGAACTATCGCGTTGGTTGATATTTAGTAGCATTTTCAAATAAAAGCCGTCATCAATGTGACGGCTTTTTCATTTTTGGTGTAAAGTAACTCGCAGTAAAAAAGTGATGATAAAGATCACCCCTAAGAAGTGAGAACAATATGAGTTATTTTGGTACAGACGGCATTCGAGGGAAGTTTGGAGAGTTACCAATTACACCTGAATTTGCATTAAAACTAGGTTTTGCAGCAGGTAAAGTTTTAAAAAAGCACACCAAAAAAAATAAACCTATTGTGGTATTGGGTAAAGATACACGTCTTTCAGGCTATATTTTAGAAGCAGCATTACAGGCAGGTTTAAATGCCGCAGGTGTCTATGTGCATTTGCTCGGTCCATTGCCTACGCCCGCTATTGCGCACTTAACCCGTGCCCTGCATGCCAGTTTAGGCATTGTGATTTCAGCATCGCATAATCCGTATTTTGATAACGGGATTAAATTTTTCTCGGGCGAAGGGAAAAAGCTGCCAGATGCCTTGCAAGAAGAAATTAACCAAGAATTGCAGCAAGAATTAAAAATTGATGATACGGCCAACTTGGGTAAAAGCGTTCGTGTTAAAGATGCCAATGGGCGTTACATCGAGTTTTGTAAATCGACCTTTCCATATCATTTAGATTTAAATGACCTCACCATTGTGGTCGATTGCGCCAATGGTGCTGCCTACAATGTTGGCCCTGCGGTATTCCGTGAATTAGGTGCGAAAGTGATTGCCATTCACAATGAGCCAAATGGTTTAAACATCAACGAAAATTGCGGCTCAACCCATCCTGAAAGTTTGCAAAAAGCAGTGCTTGAGCATCAGGCGGACTTGGGTGTTGCATTTGATGGTGATGCAGACCGTGTGATTTTGGTGGATAGTCAAGGCAAGCAAATTGATGGTGACCACATTTTATATATTCTTGCCACACAAGGCTCGAAAAAACCTGCAGGTATTGTTGGGACGTTAATGAGCAATATGGCGCTGGAATTAGCGTTGGAAAAAGCCCAAGTACCATTACTGCGTGCCAATGTCGGTGACCGTTACGTGCTACAAGGTCTGGAAGAAAATGGCTGGGTTATTGGTGGTGAGCCATCGGGGCATATTTTGACTTTGGACAAGAGCACTACAGGTGATGCAATTATTGCGGCTTTGCAAGTGTTAACGGTGATGGTCGAACAAAATAAAGCCCTGCATGAATTGGTGGCAGATTTTAAACTGTTGCCAAACGTGTTGGAAAATGTGCGCTTAGCAAATATGTTTGATCCGTATACTGTTCCTGCCTTAGTGGAAGAGTTTGACCGTGCCACGGAACAGCTGAAAGGTCGTGGACGTTTATTGATTCGTAAATCGGGCACTGAACCTGTGATTCGTGTCATGGTGGAAGGTGATGATTTGGCTGAAGTGAAGGCAATGGCGAAAGATTTAGCCGATGCTGTGCGTCGTCATGCCGTCTAAAGGGGGTAAATCGTGAGTGATTTAATTAAAGATTTAAGTGAGCTGCGTTTAAGTTACCAAAAAGGTGAATTGCTAGAAGCACAGGTCAGTGCCAATCCGCATATTCAGTTTTTGAATTGGTTTAACCACGCCTTAGAAGCCAAGCTACATGAACCCTATGCGATGTCATTGGCAACTGCCAATGCGCAAGGTCGTCCGCATGTGCGTACTGTATTGCTGCGCGGAGCCACCGAAGCAGGTTATGACTTTTATACCAATTATGACAGTCAAAAAGGGTTGGATTTAGCTGCCAATCCTTATGCTGAATTGTTATTTTACTGGCCTGAACTGGAACGTCAGATTCGTGTCAGCGGTTATGTCGAAAAAATTGATGAGCAAGAATCGACTGCGTATTATCACAAACGTCCACGTGACAACCAAATCGCTGCGCATATTAGCACTCCGCAAAGTGGTGTGATTGCCAGCCGTGAAGAACTACAGGCGCGTTTCCAAGACTTGCATGCCCGAGTGGGTGATCAATCTGAATTGCAAAAACCCGTATTTTGGGGCGGTTACCGCTTGCAGCCTGATTATTACGAATTTTGGCAAGGTCGTCCGAACCGTTTGCATGACCGCTTAGCTTATGAAAAAATTGAAGGTGAGTGGAAACTACAACGCTTGATGCCTTAAATGACTGGAAACTATGTCAAAAATTCTAATAAAACAAAGACCTTTACTTACACGCCCTGAAAACTTTCAGGGCGTCTCTACATTTGTTGCTCAAATTTTAGCGCGCCGTGGCGTTGCGTCTGAGCAGGAACTAGAACTTAAACTGAAGCACTTACTTGCTCCAAATATGAAAGGTCTACCTGACGCCATTCAGCTGATGGATCAAGCGATTGATCAGCAGAAAAAAATAGTGATTGTGGGCGATTACGATGCCGATGGCGCGACCAGTACCACACTTATGGTTTTGGCATTGCGCGAAATGGGCGCACACGTGCAGTATTTAGTACCTGACCGTTTTAAATATGGTTATGGCTTAACCCCCGCCATTGCCGATTTGGCTTTTGAGCGTTATACGCCTGATGTATTAATTACGGTAGATAACGGCATTTCCAGTCATGCAGGCGTGGAACGTGCGCAAGCTTTGGGGATGCAGGTCATCATCACCGATCACCACCTCACCACAAAAGCCACCCCAAATGCAGAGGCTGTGGTCAATCCGAATCAATTGGGTTGTGATTTCCCAAGTAAAGCCTTGGCAGGTGTGGGCGTGGCATTTTATCTGTTGGCGAACTTATCCAGTCAACGAAAAAAACAGGGCAAATCTGCTGCAAATTTGACTCAATATTTAGATTTGGTGGCTTTGGGCACCTATGCCGATGTCGCCAGTCTAGATTATAACAACCGTATTTTGGTGGATGCAGGCTTAAAACGGATACAGCAGAATTTATGCCGTCTGGGGATTAGTGCATTGCTGGATTTGGCAGGACGTGAACCCGCACAGCTTAAAGCACAAGATTTGGGCTTTGTCTTGGGACCACGTATTAATGCCGCAGGGCGCATGGAAACCATGGACATTGGAATCGAGTGTTTACTGGCAGCGGATATGCAAAGTGCCTATGCTTTGGCGTGTCAGTTAAATGCTTTGAATCAGGAACGTCGTCAGGTTGAAGGGCAAATTAAACAGGATGCACTGGCAGAATTGGAAAAGCTGCAGTTAGATCAAAGTGATTTACCGCATGCTTTGATTATGTTTGAAGAACATTGGCATCAAGGCGTGATTGGAATTGTCGCAGGACGTTTAAAAGAGCAGTTCCATCGCCCTGCGATTGTATTTGCTGCCGATGAAGATGGTGAGCATATTAAAGGCTCTGCCCGTTCAATTGAGGGGATTCACATACGTGACACTATAGAATTGGTTGCAGAACAATATCCACACTTGGTTAGTCATTTTGGTGGGCATGCGGCTGCGGCAGGTTTGACCATTAAAAAGGCGCACTTTGCAGAATTTAAACAGGTCTTTGAACAGATCATTGCGCAAATGGATGCGGATTTATTTCATGCTGTGCTATGGACAGATGGTGAATTGCCGCAAGAAGCTTTTGATTTACACACGGTAGATTTATTACAGCATTTGGCGCCGTGGGGACAAAAGTTTCCGCAGCCTGTGTTTGAGGGACGGTTTAAAGTGGTTGATTTTAGATGGTTGAAGGACAGTCATTTAAAATTGCGTTTGGCATTGGACAATGGGCAAGTGGTTGATGCGATTGCGTTTGGTGCTAAAGATAAATTTGAATTTAACCCGATGCGGGATGATGTGCGTTTGGTTTATGAGTTAGAGCGCAATGTGTTTAATGGCAATGTGAGTTTGCAGTTGCAGATTGTGCATTTGGAGCAGTAATCCAAATAAAAAAATCCGCTCAAATTTGAGCGGATTTTTTTGCTTTTAATGTAAGGGATTAGAAGCGATAAGCAGCACGAAGACCGAAGACATTTGCATTTTCTTCAAAGTCAATAGAGCCTTCTAGGCTGACTTGTTGATTGAAGAATTTTTTAGCACGAATTTGGAAGGTATCATCTTCACCGTCATCGGTATAACCGAGGCCAATGCTAAATGTTTTGTCTAGATATAGATCTGTACCTAGAGTGAACATTTCATCATCAGCAAAAACAACACCACCCTCAAAGTTCATGTCATATGCACCGACTTGAGTAACGTATTTAGCACGTAAAGTTGCATCGGTATTATCAGCTTCATCGTTATCAAAGCCTACGATACCTGCTGCAATGAGTAAACCAGAAACTGGAAGATAACCTAACTCAGCTGTATAGTTTGTTGTATCAAAATCAAAGCCATCAAATTCAACTGTAGTTTGACCAATGCCAGCACTTACATAGAAGTCTGTATTTGGAACAAAATATTCCACGCCGATACCAAAAGAAGTACTCTCAGCTACATCAAAATCAATATAACTAATCTCAGCATTAACGTTGCTTGCACGATTTAAAAAGGCAGCTTCATTTAATGGTGAGTTCTTCACTTGAACTGGATTAAAGTAAAAAGTCCCATCAAGCGCAAAACCTGTAGAAGTATCTGCATTTTCATAATCAGGATCAATCACTAAAAGTGATCCACCAATTTCAGCTTGATACGCATGAGCTGTACTTAAACCAGCAAGAAGAGCAGTTGCAACTGCAATTTTTTAAACATTATTGAGATTCCCTCTGTTGTAGAAATATGACTGTTTTGTTACAGTTGTTGCTGATTGTACGGAAAATAAACATACAGTCAATGCACTATTTCTACCTAACTGCTTTATTTTAGTGCACAAAAAAGCACCCTTCCGAAGAAGAGTGCTGTTTGAGTATGTAATTAGGCTAAACTTAGAAGCGATATTTTGCAGCGACACCAAAGCGGTTATAGTCATTGTTGCCAACTTCACCAAAGCCAACACGGCCTTCGAGGCTGATTTGCGGGGTAAAGAATTTACGTGCATTAATACCAAATTCGTTAGTATCACCGTAGTCACGATCTTTACTGTAGTAGTCTACACCTAGACTTAAGGTTTTATCGATGAAGTAATCTGCCGCAAGATTATATTCGTCTAAATCACCAAAACCTGCGCCTGCTTCTAAGTTGATATCTTTACCATTGCTTAGAGAAGTGACATATTTAGCGCGAAGCGTAGGATCGACACCGTCGTCATAATCGTTGTCGTAGCCTTTTAGACCTGCAGCAATTAATAAACCTGGTGCGGGTAAATAACCGACTTCAGCGCCATAAACAGTCTCATCAAAATCGCCACCGCGGTCAAATTTCATATCGTCGCGACCAACATTACCACTCACATAGAAATCTGAGTTAGGAATGTAAACTTCAGCACCTACGCCGTAACGATGACGTTCATCATTACCGACTTCGTCATATTGGTATTTGGCATTTACGTTGCTAGCACGATCAAGGAACGCTGCTTCTGCCAAAGGTGCATTACGGGTTTGTACAGGGTTAAAGTAATAAGTACCATCTACACCGAATGAACCGCTTGAACTGCCGTTGTCTGGATCAATCAATCCTGCTGATGCACCAATTTCAGCTTGGTATGCGTTCGCAGTACCAGTGATAGCCAAAGCTGAAAGTAGGGCTGATGCGATTGCTAATTTTTTCATGGAAAGTACCCCTCTGAAATCTGGTTAACAGTTAAACTTTTTGTTACAACTTTTAGTCTAGGCGAAAAAAAATCAGCGTCAATCAAAGGAAAGTTACCGCTTTGTTACAAGCGTAAATTTGTGTAATATTTTGAGTTTAAGTGATTGAAATAAAAATGAAATAATTAAATGTTTTGTTTTATTAAAACTATGTGTATTTTGTGAATTTTACTAAAGTTGATCATTAAATCATCAAACTTGTTTCATCTTTGTTTTATTTTGGCGGGTTGAAGCAATTACCATACACCACTTTTTAAGCATGTTTTCAGCTGAATGTGTCAGGCAAAACATTAGCGCGATAGATCAGCCATTAAGATAAACATACGTGTTAATCGGGCATGCTATTTTAGGTTGGCTATCATCAGGCTTTCACTTTAAAAGTTGAAAGTAATCTTTATTTTTAACCACATTTAGCATTCAACCTATAAAAGCTGAAAAGTTATGCTGGAATTTACAGCAGGGTAGAAATGCTAGAACAGGTCTGTGCTACAATTATCAGCTAATAAGCTTCATTGTTAATTGAGAGAATTTACGTGGAAATTAATCCTTATCTAAACCAATTAAAAGACTTGAACGAACGTGGTCAAATACTACGGGGGTATCTTTGACTACGATCTGAAAAAAGAGCGTTTAGAAGAGGTTCTCCGCGAGTTAGAAGATCCTGCAATCTGGAATGATCAAAGTCGTGCGCAAGCCATGGCCAAAGAAAAGGGCGAGCTTGAAAACGTGATTCATGTTCTAGAAGGTTTGGCGACCCAGTTAGAAGATGCCCAAGCCATGCTGGATTTAGCCGTTGAAGCCGATGATGAAGATTTATTGGTGGATGTGCAGTCTGAATTGACTTCTGCAGAAGAAGAACTGGCGAAATTAGAATTCCGCCGTATGTTCAGCAATCCAATGGATCCAAACCCATGCTATGTCGAAATTCAGGCAGGTTCGGGTGGTACAGAAGCGCAAGACTGGGCATCTATGTTGCTGCGTATGTATATGCGCTGGATTGAACGCCATGGCTTTAAAGCAGAATTGATGGAAGAGTCAGATGGCGATGTGGCAGGGATTAAATCTGCAACCATTCGTGTAGAAGGTGAGTATGCCTATGGTTGGTTGCGTACTGAATCAGGCGTACATCGTTTAGTGCGTAAGTCACCATTTGACTCGGGTAACCGTCGTCATACGTCATTTTCTGCAGTGTTTGTTTCACCAGAAGTGGATGACAACATTGAAATTGATATTAACCCTGCCGATGTTCGTACTGATACTTACCGTGCTTCAGGTGCGGGTGGTCAGCACATTAACAAAACCGACTCTGCGGTACGTTTAACCCACGCACCTACAGGCATTGTGGTGGCATGTCAGAACCAGCGTTCACAACACGCCAACCGTGACCATGCGTGGAAACAATTACGTGCCAAGTTGTATGAATTGGAAATGAGTAAACGTAACGAAGCCGCGCAAGCTTTAGAAGACTCTAAGTCTGATATTGGTTGGGGCAGCCAAATTCGCTCTTATGTATTGGATGATTCACGTATTAAAGACTTACGTACAGGCGTGGAAACCTCAAATACAGGTGCAGTTTTAGATGGTGATTTAGATAAGTTTATTGAAGCCAGTTTAAAACAGGGTCTATAAGTTACGGTCTGAAAGATCACAATAAGCCTGCCCAATTCAGTTGAGTTGCTTAAAAATTTATATAAATCGTAAAAAAACGATATTAATATCGAAAAAATACGATATATTAAAAGCAGCTGCTGAATTGGGCTTATATTTACGAATATGTGTCTGAATGATGGATGTCGATTTAATATTTAAAGCCTTAGCCAATCCTACCCGTCGGCAAATTTTAGAATGGTTAAAAGCACCAGACCAATTTTTGTCGGTAGAAGAGTGTGGCGACTTTAAGCGTGGCGTATGTGCGGGACACATTGAGCGTTTGGGCAAGGTGTCGCAATCGACCATGTCAAATCATTTATCGGTACTGCAACAGGCAGGCCTTATTCGTGCAGAAAAGTATGGGCAATGGTCGTATTTTTCTCGTAATGAAGCACTGATTCAGCAATACATCGAATATTTAAAACACTCACTCTAAACAGTCGCATGTTGCAGTGAGTCATGAGGCAATGATGGCTGAATTAAACTCTCCTTTGGTTTTGGGTGATCTTCATCTTAAAAACCGTGTAGTGATGGCACCTTTAACCCGCAGTCGTGCCAGCGATGACCGTGTACCTACGCCAATGATGGCGGAATATTATGCACAGCGTGCCAGTGCAGGTTTGATTCTTTCAGAAGCAACGGTAATTTCTGAAGAAGCCAATGGTTATTTCAATACCCCAGGTCTATTTACAGATGCACAAGTACAAGGCTGGAAATTGGTGACCGATGCGGTGCATGCCAAAGATGGTCTGATTGTCGCGCAATTGTGGCATGTGGGGCGGGTATCCCATCCTGATTTGCTGAAGGGTGAAACACCTGTTTCGGCAAGTGCTGTGCAACAAGCTGGTCATGTCAGTTTGTTACGTCCAAAGCGTCCTTATGTATTACCACGTGCTTTGGAAATTTCAGAAATTCATGCCATTACCGAGCAATATAAACAAGCCGCGATCCGTGCCAAAGAGGCTGGTTTTGATGGTGTAGAGCTGCATGCGGCCAATGGTTACCTGATTGACCAATTCCTACAAAGTAAAACCAACCAACGTGAAGATGAATATGGCGGTGCTGTGGAAAATCGCGCACGTTTCTTGTTGGAAGTTGTAGATGCCTTGATAGAAGTATGGGGCGCAGGTCGTGTCGGTGTGCATTTAGCACCACGTGGCGATGAACATGACATGGGGGATGATGATCCACGTGAAACCTTTGGCTATGTGATGCAGCAATTGGGTCAGCGCAAAATCGCCTTTTTCTTTACCCGTGAATATTTGGCTGAAGACAGCATTTCCGAAGAAATGAAAGCACGTTCAGGCGGTGTGCCATACATTGCCAACATGCGTTTAAGCCGTGCCGATGCGGTGGAATTATTGGCATCAGGCAAGGCCGATGCAGTGTCGTTTGGTAAGGCTTATATTGCTAACCCAGACTTATATGAGCGTTTACTGGCAGATGCTCCTTTAAATGAACTCAAACTGGAAACTATGATTGGTACTGCTGTTGCAGAAGGCTATATCGATTATCCAACTTTGGCTGAAACACAACAATCTGTAGAATAAAAGCCCGTACAGCGCCACATACGATTAACATGCGTGTGTGGCTCTGTTATATTTTGCCGACAGTCTTTCTTTTGGGGCGCATCTTTTGGCTACTCCATTTTGGTATAACGCAGCTTTAACCCTGCTAAAACCGATTTATCAGTCACGTATTCGTAAACGTGCCGAACATCCTGAGCAATTACAACAAGAACTGCTTGAGCGTTTTGGCCCATTTCAGCCCGCTAAAAATTTACATGCCATTTGGTTTCATGTGGTGTCGGTAGGTGAAACCAACGCTGCACAACCATTAATTGAATATTATTTAAAATCAGGTCACCCTGTTTTAGTCACCAATACCACCAAAACAGGGCAGGCACGCGCCAAATCATTATTTTTAAAAGCACCGTATTTAGATTTATTTCAAGCTGTGTATTTACCTGCCGATCAGGTACATTTAATTCGTGAGTTTTATCAGAAATATCAGCCTAAATTATTGGCACTGGTCGAAACAGAATTATGGCCTAATTTGATTGATCAGGCGCAGCATTTTCAAGTCCCGTGTTTGTTGATTAATGCGCGGCTTTCGGAAAAATCGGCCAAAGGCTATGCCAAAGTTAAAGGATTGACTCGTGGCATGTTGCAAAAATTGCAGCAACTTTTGGCGCAAGACCCTGCCACACAGCAGCGTTTTATTGCATTGGGGATGCCTGCCGAGCGTACAAAAGTGGTGGGTAATATTAAATTTGATATTACTGCACCAGAAGATTTTGTAGAGCAAGCCGCGCAGTTGCAACAGACATGGCAATTGGTACATCGCAAAATTATTACCCTTGCCAGTACCCATGCGCCTGAAGAACAGCAATTATTGACTGCACTGAAACCTTATTTCGCACAGCATCCTGAACTGTTATGTATTGTTGTGCCGCGCCATCCAGAGCGTTTTGATGAAGTGGCTATGCAGGTACAAAAACTGCAACTTAATATGCAGCGCCGTAGCTTGGCTGAAGCGATTCAACCTGAAACACAAGTGTATTTAGCCGATAGCATGGGTGAAATGTGGTTGTGGTACGCCTTAAGTCAGGCCTGTTATGTCGGTGGTTCGCTGAATGAACCTGGCGGTGGGCATAATATTTTAGAGCCTTTGGCCTTAAATGTCGCCACGGTATTGGGCAAAAATTATTTTAACTTCCAAAGTATTGTGGATGAGTTTGTTGCAGCAGAAGCCGTGTATGTGGTCGAAAATGCTGAACAAGCTGTAAATACGTTAACGCAATTGTTGTTTGAACCTGCGTTACGTGCACAGCTGAATCAAAATGCTCAAGTGATTATGTATAAAAATCGTGGCTCTTTAACTGAGCATATTCACGTGATGAATCAGTATCTTTAAATATGAATATCGTTTTGCTTGACCCTCGGCAGACCACAAATGAAGTGTGGTCTATTAGCACCCAGCGGCAAGTGCAGCATTTGCATACGCATGTTGGTGTGCAAGTCGGTGACAGCTTAAAAGTCGGGATTCGTGGTGGCAAGCGTTATTTGACCGAAGTGGTGGAAGTCAGCGAGCAGCGAATTCAAGTCAAAGCCCTGCATGAAGAAGCTGTCCCAAAAAAACTGCCTGTGACCCTGATTGTGGCTTTGCCGCGCCCCAAAGTATTGCGTCGTTTAATTATGGATAGCGTGACGTTAGGTGTGGAAAAAATTATTTTACTGCACAGCTATCGGGTTGATAAAAGCTATTGGCAAACGCCATTTTTGCAGCAGCTCGATCAATATGTAACTTTGGGCTTGGAACAAGCAGGCGATACCATTGCACCTGAGATCCAACTTTATAAACGCTTTAAACCCTTTGTGGAAGATGTTTTGCCCGGTTTGATTTCTGCCGATTGTTCTGCTTATGTGGCGCATCCTTATACCGATCAAGCTATGCCACATGCCATCCAACATCCATGCAGTATTGTGATTGGCCCAGAAGGTGGATTTATTCCCTACGAAATTGATTTGCTCGAAAAAAACGGCTGCCAAGCGCGGCACTTGGGCAACCGTATTATTCGTACTGAAACTGTGATTGCTTATGTTTTAGGGCGTTTGTTTAGTGCGGGCTGAATCATCTTCATTGACTGCTGCATCACCACGATAAACTTTCACTTCCTGCACAGGATAAGGAATCGAAATGTGATGTTCGGCAAAAGCGGCAATTACCCGTTCTTGCACTTCACTGATGGATGCTGAAGTGGTGGTTTCGGTGGTATTGACCCACCAACGCACATTTAAATTAATCGAAAAATCGGCCAAGGCAGTGACATTGACGCTAAATGCAGGTTGGCTCAAGATTTTTATGTCACGGTCTAAAATGGCCAAAATAATATCTTTGGCTTTTTGTACGTCATCTTCATAACCAATACCGACCACAAACTCGCAACGACGACGGGTATAAGCCGTATTGACCGTCACGGCACTGGTATACACCGTAGCATTTGGAATCACGATGCGACGTCCATCGGGAGAGCGCAGGAAGGTGGCACGAATCTGAATATCTTCTACCGTACCTTCCATATTATTTACGATAATGTCATCACCAATTTTAAATGGCTCACCAATCAAAATCAGCACACCCGATAATAAATTCTGGAAAATATCTTTAAAAGCAAAACCAATTGCAACAGAGCCTAGACCCAAAGCACTCATCAGTTGGCTTGGGGTAAAACCCGGAATTGCAATCACCATCGCAATCAGAAAACCAAAGAAAATAATTGCGGAACTACCGACCCGATTCAGCACCAAAACCAGATTTTGTCGGGTATAGGAACGATTGTTTAGGGTCTTGCGGACAAACCATTTAAACACACGGGCAAGCAGCCAAAACAGAATCAGCACCACGGCTGCAATCATTAAATACGGCACACGCTCCCAAAATCCTTCCATAATTTTGTCGATGGTTGAATAGGCGTCATTGTACTTCGCTGTATGATTGATCACGGTTTGCGTAGTTTTTTCAGTGGCCTCATGCAACAGTTGACTGGTATTTTCAGAAACTTCACTGAGTGAGGGTTTGGATTCTGCCACGATAATTCCGAATTCAAAATGAAGCGACTATTTTGCCTGAAAAACTCAATTTGGTTAATGCAGCGATGCTTACTTGCGAGTATTTTAGACAACTTGGATAGAAGTGATGAGCGTACTATTTTGTAGCATTTAAACTGCGAGTTGTATGTGGTTTTATCTGTAAGACAGGGTCGCAGGTATGAATGATTGGCTGCGTAAAAAAATGTTAATACTCGCGATTATTGGACGATATTTTCTTTAAAAATAATGCAATGCGCAGTACAGTGGAATGTAAACCTGAAAAGTATGAATGCAAGGACATGGCATTCGATCAACGCTTTGGCATGCTATTTTTTGTATAAAACTTATGCGACTAAAGCCGAATGGTGAGCCATAAAAAAGAAAGTTCATACTGTAAATGTGCAGAAATAATAATCAATAACGTGGCATACATCTCGTGAGAGATGCAAGAACATCAAGGAAGTAGCAGATGAAAGACGTATATCCTGTTCCAGATGAATTTAAAAAGACTGCCCGCACCACTGAGGCAGAATATTTTCAACGCTATCAACAATCTATAGATGACCCTGATACTTATTGGGCAGAGCAAGCCCAACGCTTAGATTGGATTAAACCTTTTACTCAAGTCAAAAATACCAACTTTGACCCCGAGCATTTTAAAATTGAATGGTTTGCCGATGGGCAACTGAATGTCAGTGCCAATTGCTTAGACCGTCATTTAAAAGAACATCCGCATAAACCTGCAATTATTTGGGAAGGAGATCATCCTTCTCGACATAAAGTGGTTTCTTTTGCTTCTTTGCATGATGAAACCTGCCGTTTTGCCAACGTACTGAAAAAGAACGGGGTGCAAAAAGGAGATCGGGTGGTGCTGTACATGCCGATGGTTTCCGAAGCTGCGATTGCCATGCTGGCCTGCGCGCGGATTGGTGCAGTGCATTGTGTGGTTTTTGGTGGTTTTTCTCCCGATGCTTTGGCTAGCCGAATTGAAGATTGTCAGGCCAAGTTAATTGTCACTGCCGACTCGGCCATGCGTGGTGGTAAGCCAATTTATTTAAAAGCCAATGTTGATGCCGCTCTAAAAGTAGCAGGTACTGACTGTGTGCAAAATGTGATTGTGGTGCATCGTACAGGCAATCCGATTGAGATGTTGCCTGAACGCGACTTGTGGTATCACATGGAAATTATGTCGGTGAATGATATCTGCCCACCCGAGCCGATGAATGCCGAAGATCCACTATTTATTTTATATACCTCGGGTTCGACTGGAAAACCCAAAGGTGTTTTGCATACCACAGGCGGTTATTTGACCTATGTGAATAGCACGTTCCGAGAAGTCTTTGACCTGAAACAGGATGATGTGTTTTGGTGTACCGCAGATGTAGGCTGGATTACAGGGCATTCTTATGTCTTATACGGGCCATTGTCGAATGGTACATCTACCGTGATGTTTGAAGGGGTGCCGAACTATCCAAGCTGGGCGCGCACAGGGCATATTGTCGATAAACACAACATCACCATTTTATATACTGCACCGACTGCCATTCGCGCCATGATGCGGGAGGGAGATCGTTTTGTACGTGAAAGTGACCGCAGCAGCTTGCGTTTACTCGGTTCAGTCGGTGAGCCGATTAATCCCGAAGCGTGGAACTGGTATTACAACGTGGTAGGCGAAGGACGTTGCCCAATTGTAGATACATGGTGGCAAACCGAAACAGGGGGCATATTAATTTCAGCATTGCCTGGTGCAACGCCACTGAAACCCGGTTCGGCAACCCGCCCATTATTTGGCGTGCAACCTGCTATTGTCGATGCCGAAGGTAATGAACTGGAAGGCGCGACCGAAGGCAATTTAATTATGAAAGATTCATGGCCAGGGCAAATGCGCGGTATTTGGGGCGACCCTGCACGTTTTATTGAAGCGTATTTTTCGACCTATCCGGGTGCGTATTTTACAGGAGATGGTGCACGCCGTGATGAAGATGGCTATTACTGGATTACAGGGCGTGTGGATGATGTCTTGAATATTTCGGGGCACCGTTTAGGTACTGCGGAAATTGAAAGTGCCCTAGTAGCGCATGAAGCTGTGGCTGAAGCGGCAGTGGTGGGTATGCCCCATGAGATTAAAGGACAGGGGATTTGCACCTTTGTAACTTTGCAAGTTGGTACACCCGAGTCAGAGGAATTGCGTGAAGAATTAGTCAATTGGGTTCGCAAAATTTTGGGGCCTGTGGCAACGCCTGATGCGCTGCATTGGGCACCTGCTTTACCTAAAACCCGCTCAGGTAAAATCATGCGCCGTATTTTGCGGAAAATTGCAGCGAATGAATTGGATAGTTTAGGAGATACTTCGACTTTGGCTGAGCCGCAAGTGGTGGAGCATTTGATTGCAACGGTGTATGGGGAGAGGTAGGTTAAGGTTGCTGTCACTGTACACAAAGAAGTTAGATAAGGTTTGTTTTTTATTTTTTTCGATGAAGTAAGGTGATTGTTTATATCATCTTACTTTATGCGACAACTCGTGTCGTCTTGCTTGGTAATTTGCTTGGGTGATTAAAAAATAACTGTAGAATAAATAACCATCATACAGATGATGTGGAATGGCATGAATATTCTAGGGTTACAGGCCAAGTATCGGCGTTTATATCATGAAAACTCAATTTGGAAATTATTAAGAGCAGATAACGCACCACATATTTTAGCGTTCATTGTTGACTTATTTGCAGAACAAAATGAAGTCCCTTATGGCCGTGCAAGAAATGTCTTGGATGAGTTGATTAAATCTAGTCGTGAGCAGGGTATTTGGCAGACAGAAAATAATGCAGCGCATTATTTAAATCATTGGATTCATTCAGGCTGGCTCAGAGAAATAGATGGCAAGCTGAGTAAAACGGATATTAGCGAAACCGTATTACGTTTTTGTCAGGGCTTGGATGAGCGAGCAACCCATACCACAGCATCACATTTAAGAATTGTGCAGGATGCGGTTCGTGATTTTGTGATCGCATTGAGTGAAAATATTGAAGAACGAGTGGAGTTGCTCGAACAAAAAAAATTAGTGATTCAAAATGAAATAGATGCTTTGTTGGCGGGTGTTGTTACACAATTAGAAGAATCAGAACAAAAAGAAAGAATACGAGAAATTTATCAACTTGCTTCCATTCTTACAGGCGATTTTAGACGGGTCGAAGATGAGATTCGTCTACGAGATAAAGAGTTGCGTCTAGATATGATTAGTGGTGCTTATTCACGTGGAGAAGTATTGCTGAGCTTAATGGAAAAAGAGCAGTTGCTTGCCCAAAGTGATGCAGGCAGTGCTTTTGATGGGTTTTGTCAATTACTTCAGGATCAAGATCGTTCTACTGAGTTTAGAGAGCAGTTACGCAGTATTTTGAATCATCCTATTGCACAACAATTAAGCGAATCTCAACGTAAATATTTAGGTCAGTTAATGCGTGAGTTAGGACGCGAAAGTAGCCGAGTTTTCCAAGTCCGACGTCGTACAGAAGAAGGTTTGAGAGCTTATATTGAAAGTGGTGCAGCATTGGAAAACCGTTTGATTGATCAGTTGTTGTCGGAATTAGAAAAAAATGCAGTGGCATTGTTGGAATCGGAGTGTGATTTAAAAACAGAAGTACAAGTGGATTTAGCCGTGGGTTCCATCCAGCTGAATTCGCCTGAAAGTCTTGCTTTAAAAAGTCCCACAGAACATATGGATATACGTGAGGTCGAAGAGCAACAAAACAAGACTGAACCTAGTGATCAGATGCTGAAGTACTTAGACAATGTACGGGTTCGTGCTGTTGCTGAAAAAGTATATCAAACGCTCGCACAGAAAGGGGTGATGAGTATTGCCCACTTAACACATGAACATCCTTTACAAGCGGGGCTTGAAGAACTTGTTGCTTATTTGCGTATAGCAAAAGCCATTAAAGCACCACAAATGCAGCATACCGAGCAAGTTGAACTTAAGGATCGTTCAGGTGTGCATTTGCAGGCCAGTATTCCAGTGTATTACTTGAGTGCAGATTTATTTCCCAAAAATATAGATGAGCTGGCACTTTAAGGAGATCGAGATGCAATCAGAAAATAAGATACAACAGCATGACAACTTCTTTGAAATGGTACGCAGACCATCTTCAAATTCAGAGAAAAATATAGAAATCCAAGCTAATCAGCCTGTAGAAGATTCGTTTCCTACAACTGGGGCAGAGGAACAACATGCAGATAATCAAACAGAGATGGAGCATACTCAGGATCGTGATACAGATGCGCTTATGCCACATGCAGCCCGACGCGTATTGGTCTATCTCATGCGTCAAGGGGTTATTCTTGCAGCAGAAAACTTAAAACTTTTTGATTTATTGTGCCGATATGAAGCGGAAATTCGTAGACATTTGGCAGAGGTGAACCGTACCGGGTTTGTCGGAGACCAACTTTCTTGAGAGAATGTTCCAATGACAAAACCAAAATATACCCCTGAAATCAGAGAAAGAGCGGTTCAATTATTGATTGAATCCGAAAAAGATTATCCTTCTACTTGGGCTGCAATCACAGCAATTGCTCCTAAGATAGGTTGTACTCCTGAAACACTACGTGTTTGGTATCAAAAATATTTAGATAAACAAAATCCAGTTAAAGTACAGCAGCTTTCAGACCAAGAACGTATCAAACAACTGGAACGCGAAAATAAAGAACTGCAACGTGCTAACGAAATTCTACGTAAAGCAGCCGCTTTTTTCGCCCAGGCGGAGCTCGACCGCCCACACAAATAATGGTGGATTTTATCCAGAACAATAAAGATCGATATGGTGTTGAAGCGATTTGTAGAATTTTACCGATTGCAGCTTCGACCTATTATCGGGCTTTAGATCTCGTTGATAACCCAGAACATCGAGCGAAACGTGCTCTGCATGATTTACATCATGCAGAGCAAATCAAACGTATTTGGAAAGAAAGTTTAGGTCGATATGGTGTGCGTAAGGTCTGGCAACAATTGAAACGTGAAGGTTATGTTATCGCACGTTGTACAGTTGCTCGATTGATGCAGAAGCTAGGTATACAAGGTGTTTGGCGTGGTAAGAATAAACAAACCACCCGTAGCCGAGAGGATCAAAAAAGAGCAGATGATTTAGTGAAACGTAATTTTAATGCTGATCATCCTGACCCTTGCGAAGCAGTGCTTCTCAGGTCAGTGACTTTACGTATATTCAAACTCATTCAGGCTGGGTCTATACCGCCTTTATTATTGATGTGTTCTCACGAGCAATTGTTGGATGGAAAGTATCGACACGGATGAATACAGATATGGTGCTCGATGCACTGGAGCAAGTATTGCATGATCGAGGCATGCCAAAGAACGTGATTCATCATAGTGACAGAGGCGTGCAATATCTTTCCATTCGTTATACCAATCGTTTAGAAGCAGCAAATTTACGAGCATCAGTCGGTACGACCGGTGATTCATACGATAATGCTTTGGCTGAAACGGTGAATGGCTTATACAAAACAGAGGTGATTGAATATTTAAAAGCGGATTGGCAAGGTTTAGCGGATGTACAACTTGCGACACTAAACTGGGTAGATTGGTTCAATAAAGAGCGTGTACACAGTGCACTGGGTTATGTATCACCTTTTGAGTTTGAAGCAATGTACTATGATAAGATTAACCCGTTAGGTCAGGTGGCCTAACTTAAATAAAAAAGTCTCCGACAAACACGGTACGGTTCACTTTGTCTGTTTATAATGACCAAAGCCCGCAGTGGATATACCATCTTGGGTTCGGGGTTTATCACTGATCTGTTATTGATTAAATTTTATATGTATTTCCAGATTGCTTTTGATTAAATCGGATGGTTTATATTCAATTCAATAAATGAATATTATGCTCAATCCTATTTTGGATCATTTGGAGAGTTTCAGATCTAATTTGTTCAGGTAATAGATCATGAGCAATCTTCGTAAATCGGCTGGCAACTTCGCAAATTGAGTTAATCATTTCATCAACCTCTTGAATAGAAAGCTCTGCTTCCTGAATGCCCAGTTTGACAATGGCAGACCGAGTAATATCCAGTGCTTCACCCATAATATCCATTTGATGATATCCACCTGGGCCTTCACAGAAAGTAACGTCGTAGGCTGGGGCGAGTTTCCATTGTCCATTTTGAGACATTAAAAACGAAAAGTTTTTGCAATGATCATCTCGATTATTGAACACCACATTGAAAACAGCGCGCTTGAATGCAATCGCTTTTTCGCGAATATCATTGGTACAAAAGTGTGTAGCACGAAGAAAGTTGCTGTAGTCTAAACTCCCAGGTGATTTAAAATCAGCCCCTGTAAAGGCAGCTAAACTTTGCATAGGGATGCGCATGCCATCGCAGCGGTCAAATCTTTTTGAGGCAAATGCAGTTAGGCCATTCGGAAGAGTGAAGTATTGGGTGTCTGGGGCGTCAATATGACAATGACGCAAACATTCTGCATAAACAGTTTCAATTGCACAAACTTCAGGATGCTCTTGCTGAGCGGGAAATTTGATCAGCCAAGCTTCATGTTGATGTGAGTGAACTGTTGAGAATTCATTAGTGACAGGATCACGATAAACAAGTGCTTTTGGCCTTGCACCTTGTGGAGACCCGCCCATAATTAATAAATGCTGTAAAAATTCGGCACCTTCTCCTTTGAGAACTTCCTGAACTTCTTGAGCGAGTCTTAGCAATGGAATATTTTCAGCTAATGTTAACTCGGATGCTGAAGGTTCAAAGGATAATGCCCCCATTGCATGTGTACTAATATACGTGAGGCGTTCTAAAGGCCCAACTCGTGCTGGATTAAGTCCATTTTTTTTAAATAAGCGATCCATCAGGAGCATGCCCCAGCCATCGGGTAAGGCATCGTATATAGGGCCTGGTAATCCCATTTGATGTGCAGGAAAGTTCTTTCTTAATGGGTCACCTTTTAGCGGAAGTAGGTAAGATGAAAGCTCTAAACCTTTACTAATTGCTTCTGCGCTGTATTCAAAAGCAATCAATGGTCGACCTGTGATTGCAGTTGAGGAAACTAGTGTGCCCCAAAGCCAATATTCGCCCCATCCATTGTAGTAAACATCAAGTTTTTTGAGCATGGATTCATTTCCTTTTGATACGTTGGCGAGCCGTATTACTCTCATAGCGGAGCATGTCATCTACACTATTTAAATGTGGTTTGAAAAGTTCCTCTAATTCTTTTAATCGGCCGAGCACCATGGCAACACGTACTAAATTTTCAAATGAAACATTTCGACCAGCTTCTAGATTAGATACAGTATTCACACCAATACCCGCACGCGCAGCAACATCTGCCTGAGTCATTTCCAGATAAAGACGTTCTTTACGAAGCCTCTCACATAATAAAGCAACAACTTCTTCAGGTTTTTTGAATATTAAATCCATAATATTGTGTTTTACATTGTGATATCACCATTAAAACACAAAAAAATGGATTTATGAAATTATGCCAGTTGGTCGATAATGAGATGCTTGATTGGCTGATGAGATTCTATTGGATTAAAGAAATCTAATGATTTTAATGCATTTATTTTTTGCAACTACCTACGAATATGTCGTATTTGGGGCCCGAAACTGTGAAATAAAAGATAATAAAGAAAGTATGATTGGGGATAACATAATATAAAATCAATAAAAAAGCCCCCATCTTTCGATGAGGGTTTTTTTGAATTTGGAGCGGGAAACGAGACTCGAACTCGCGACCCCAACCTTGGCAAGAGTCACCGACATAAAATGCACTAAATAACATAATTTGTACTTTAATAAACTCTATATATAACAGTTATATAGAGTTTTTATTTTGTGTGACGTAATTTAAAGTAGGGTGGGGTACTTTGATTTTTGGTCACTAATTTATTGTGATAATCAACAATAATAACCAACATACATATTCTTAATCTAAGAGTATTTTACTGACTGGTATAATTTTATGATGAGAGGGGGGGTTGCCTGAGGCTACGGTTTCTGTTTGGCCTTTTGACGAAAGACGTACAAATATAAGCTTTCTACTTTTTCACGTGCCTATGGTGTAGTACGCAAGAATCGTAATGATGATTTAACACTTGGGTTTATGCAAAAATATCTAATTTCAATTTTGCGACTTAAGTCTTCAAAGCCACCTTAGTAATCCAATAATTCATCCAAAATGTCAGCAAGTTTTTTGCCGTGGAGTGGCTGATTGGATCAATCGTATTTGGCAAAGGAAGCAATTATGACGGCACTGTTGCAAATAGAGATTTGAGTCGATGATGTTCCCTTTAAAAAGTACTTAGAGACCGAAAACCCTGTTGATTAGACACACTTCACCCTGAGGCTGACCATAATAAAATGACGATGCTTGTCC